>CAZXSW010000008.1:0-45116 GCA_964642615.1 uncultured Rikenellaceae bacterium
TCACGGTATTTTGTTGTATCACCGGCTGTATCGGCCAGATCCTTCATCATGCCCTGGATGCCTCTGAACAGATTATCAGATTCTTTAAGGTGTTCATCGGCACCTTTCTTCTGAAGCTCATATACAGCATTAAGGGCGGAAAGGTTTTTGTTAAGGGTTTCCAGTTGCTGCTGGTAGGACTTTCCTCCGGATTCAATAACTGAGAAAGAATCGGCAATACTACGGTAGCCTGTGTTTGAATCGCTAATGAGCCGGGCTGTGTTCTGGTAGGTATCGGATAGCTTGTTAAGTGAATCATTTGCAGAGTTGATGGTATTCATATAGTTCACCGAGGCTGCTGACAGATCTCCAATGGAGTTAATGTTGGCTGCTGACTCACCGAATTTCTTCATTCCGACACCGAGTTTCTGGAACAGTTCAGGAGTTATCTCCGCTTTTTCGAGCATCTCGTCGAATTTTGAGAGAGCGAGGGATCCACCTCCGCTGCCGCCTCCGACGAAACCCTGGCTGCCACCTCTTACGGCTCCTGAAATGGCTATATCACCGGTTTCTTCCTGCGGGATACCTGCCAGTTCGGGATACACAAGCGACCAGTCAACTTCCTCATGTAAGGGTTCAAATGCTGAGAAGAAGAAGATAATTGCTTCTGTAAACAGACCGACTGTCAGCATAGTTCCGGCTCCTGCCCAGTGTTGTATTTTAAATAAGGCACCTACAATAACGACAGAAGCTCCTATGCCATAAAGCTTGGCCATGAAATTCTTCCATCCGCTGCTTTGAACTAATTCTGCTAGGCTCATATACCTGAATGTTTTAGGGTTATTTCAAATGTTAGTTTACTCCGATAAATGATCTTACGTTGCGAAAACCAATGTATGATTTTGAAGAGTCCTGATATTCATAATCCCTTGAGCTTGTCTGAAGGAAATATGCAATATCCTTCCACGAGCCTCCTCTTATCACTTTGCGTTTCATTATAGGAGGATCCTGCGGTGTGGCATCGTACTGATAATCGGGGTTAAGGTCGTGCTGGAAGAGATAAGCCGATGGATGGTAGGCGCAGATGGTCCATTCGGCCACGTTGCCTGCCATATCGAATAATCCGTATTCATTGGGTTCGTATGAACCTACCCGTGCTGTATAGACAGTACCATCGTCGATATAGTTTCCGCGCAGGGGTTTGAAGTTTGCAAGGAAACAACCTTCATAGTTTCTTGTATAGGGACCTCCCCACGGGTACATTGAAAGTTCAAGTCCGCCTCTGGCAGCATATTCCCATTCAGTCTCAAGCGGCAGCCTGTACGACTGAACATCGGCGATGCCGTTCTTTCGGAGGGCAGTGTTCATGTAGTCGGTTCTCCAGATGCTGAAGGCATTGGCCTGGACCCAGGTAACTCCAACAACAGGATAGTCGTCAAATGAAGGGTGCCAGAAATAAAGATCAGCCTGGGGGTCGTTGAATGAATAGGTAAAGTCCCTTATCCAGCAGAGGGTATCGGGATATACATTTGTCACATTGTGCCTGATAAACGAAGAACGGTCCCTGACAGGTGTTTTGGTCCCGTCGGCATTTGTAACCTCTCCTTCATATCTTCCTGTATTGGTCTCGTAGTCGTAGATATATCTCGATTTAGCAGCCTGCCTGTAGTCGACCCAGAAATATTCATAATTCAGTTTACGTACGTCGATCTGTTTCTTACCATTAAAACGTTCTTCAGGAGGATAATACATCTCTTCCATTATTTCCATTGTTATCTCTTCCCTCGGGTCTATTCTTTCATACCAGTTAATAACCTGGGGTTCAATAACATTCCCATCGTCGTCGACTACAAAATAATCCCTGTCGGGAATTCCGGCTTCGCCTAGTTTGGTTCTGAGGATGGAATCTCTTACATAATAAACGAACTGGCGGTATTTATTGTTTGTTATCTCTGTCTGATCCATCCAGAAGGCTTCGACAGTTACTGATTTTGAAATGCTGTTCATGGCAAACAGGGCATCCTCATCACTGGGGCCCATCATAAAATTACCTGCGGGGATGAAGGCCATCTCCATTGGTTCCGGTTCAAAGAATTTCTTTCTCCCTGGAACACCTGTCAGCTCTCCGTTACTTCCCGGAGTACCACAACCACTTAATATAATTACTAATATTAAAGCTGAAAGTATTGCCTTTTTCATAATGCTAATGGATTTGATACGCAAGTAAGTTATTTTTTTTAAAAATTCATAAAAATCGTATGCTTTTATATTTCATCGGGCTTCTTCCCACATTGATATCGAAACAGTAGTTAACCATAAACTCATGTGTGCCGCTTGTGCTTTTCCTGATATCTGAAACAGGGAAATCATAAGCGTAACCTATTCTGATTCCATTATACAACTCAACCCCTACAAGTCCGGTCAGGGCATTACCTGACCAGTATGAAACGCCACCCCATACTTTTTTATTGTATCTCACTAAAGAAGTTATCGAAATCTGGGTAACTTTTCCATCACTGACGGCATAAACCGAGGGAAGCAACTCGAGTGAGGGTTCGGGGAGCTGAAGTGTATATCCTGCCGTCAGATAATAGTGCCTGCTTATATAGGGCATTCCTTTTGAGAATTTGATTTTTGGCTGGTTTATATGTGTCACAGAGAGGCCTGCATAATACTTGTCGGTTGTGTAGTATACTCCAAGGCCTGCATCAAAGGCCACATAGCTTTCCTTGTTCTCGGGAATCAGAGGGTCACCCGACGGGGGGGTATGTGCGTCGCCTCCGGGGATGATCCATTCGGGATCAAGGGTTTTGTTAAGAACTCCTGCATTAAAGCCTATTCCCAGTTTCCCGTTGCCGACATAAGAGATATATGAATATGACAAAGAGAGATTTATGTCTTTGTCAAATCCTATATTGTCGCTCTCAACAAGAAGTCCGGCGCCACCACTGGTTCCTAAAATATTCAGCGGGGTGTTTACATTAAAAATGGTTGTTGACGGAGAACCTTTAAAACCAATCCATTGCTGCCGGTTGACAGCCGTAGCACAAATCAGTCCTGAGATACCTGAAACCCCCGGATTATAGGTCTGGGTGCTGAACATATAATGGCTTGTCAGAGGGTCCTGCTGGGTGAGACCCGGAGAATTGATGAGAACTAATAAAAGAAATGCTATACTGAGTCTTTTCACTTCTTAAATAGTAGAATAAAGCCATTTAACGAATCTGACAAAAATAAGTAAAATTCCGGCAAGCAAACAAATTTACACTTATTAATTTACCACCTGTTTTTCTGCCTTTCGGGTCTCTAAAAATTGCATACCGGAACTGCAGGAAGTTAAACGTGAAAAAGACAAAAAAATTGGGTGGTCAGGGCTTAATTCTGTTCATGGCGTTTATCCACCTGTCGGGGACCTCGTTCCTGTTGGCTTTAAGATAATCGTCGTGTGAGCAGGCTACATAAACGTTTCCGTTTTCCCCTGTCTGTATTTCAATCCACCATCTGTCGGTGAAATTGCTTTTGATGAATATCATGTCTTCTTCCAGATCGGTTATCCTGACGTGATATTTAACGAATCGTCCCATATTATTCCCGTAAAGGGAGGGTGTTTCCAGTTGCTTCTGGGCGAATCCTTCAAGGAAGAACCACAGCATCTGTGCAGCAAGGGCTGAGGTCTGCATCCTGACATCGAGTTCGGGATTCACATCAAAAAGGCCGAAGATCTTTAAGTTATCCGAGATCCCGGCATATCTGGCCAGAAGGCAGATCTCCTCCCCGTAGAAGCCGTTCGGAGAAGTACGGAAAGTACCTGGAGCATCAGATTGCCGTACCGCCGAGATATCAAACAGAGCCACCTCAGAGTCCCTGAAACAGGGCTCGGTCAGATAAATAGCCTGCCTGACATCACCTATCCTTATCATCTCGGCACTCCTCCTGTGGAAGCGGTTAATCACCTGTTGGTCGTTAAGATAGGTCTGGTACCCTATGTTTATATAATGCTCAAAGGTACTTTTCTGGTTGCCTGTGATATGGTTGAGATAACTACACGAGTCGGGGGTTTTCCTGTCAGTGCAGTAGTCGATCCGCGAGTCGACATTCAGGAGTTTATATCCTGTCTTACGGATGGTGAGAGCCCTGTCTATTGCCGGGATCAGTGCACTGCTGCCTCCGATTATTACAGGGATTATGTTTTCTCCGGTCAGGCTGACCAGTACATCGGTCAGTCCGGCTATGGTATCACGGAAAGAAGCTCCCTGTTTCATATTGCCAAGGTCGATAAGCTTTGCCTTTCCGGGTACACGTGACAGGTTGTAGAGTTGAGAACGAATGGCATCGGGGGCTTTCTGCGAGCCGGGGTCAGGGGAGTTCCTTCCTTCAGGGACGCCTATGAGAGCTACTGAATACCTGCTTAGATCCTTCAGAGGCTGGTTTTCGGTATGAACTGTAATATTATGTGGAAATCCCGACTGGACTGAGATATTGGCTAACAGGGGAGAGTCGATGCTGACAGGGTTGAAATAGTCGTTGAGGTCAATCATGGCAGTTCTCAGGATTTCTTTTTCGTTTTATCGCCGGCAGAGATGATCTTCAGGCAGTCTTCCCTGGTGAGTTTTTCAGGGTCTGTTCCTTTTGGCAGTTTGTAGTTCTTCTTCTCCATTGTCAGGTATGGTCCGTAGCGGCCGTTAAGTACCATGATGTCGCCGAAGTCCTTGATAGTCTTATTACGGTCATTCTCATCTTTTTCAATGATTATGCTAATGGCTCTTTCAGCGGTGACTGTGTAGGGATCGTCTGTTCCCTTTTTTAGTGAATAGAACTTCCCCTTATATCTGACATAAGGCCCGAACCTGCCGGTGCCAACAACCATCTCCGAACCTTCATGTTCTCCCAGGGAACGCGGAAGCCGGAACAGGTTGAGGGCTTCATCAAGGGTAATGGTTTCAAGGAGCTGGTTCCGGGTGAGACTGGCAAAACGGGGTTTGTCATCACCGGTTGCCTCTCCGATCTGTGCAACAGGTCCATAGCGTCCCATCTTCACACTTACCTGCTCACCGGTTCCGGGATGCTTTCCAAGAATCCTGACCCCGGTTTTCCTGTCCTTCTTCTCGAGGGTTTTCTCAACAGTTTCATGAAAAGGTTTATAAAAGCCACTGAGCATACCCGTCCACATTGTATCCCCGGCAGCAATCTCGTCGAACTGTTTTTCTACTTCAGCAGTAAAATGAAAGTCAACTATATCCGGGAAATTTTCGACAAGGAAGTCATTCACTATCATTCCTATATCCTGAGGAAAGAGCTTTGATTTCTCTTTGCCGAAGAACTCCTGCTTTGACTGCGACGACAGATCTCCTTTTGAGAGGGTCAGTATTCTTATATCCCTTTTTTCCCCGGGTCTGTCTTCTCTCATAACATATCCCCTGTTCTGAATGGTTGAAATGGTCGGGGCATACGTTGAAGGCCTTCCTATGCCCAGCTCCTCGAGTTTCTTTACAAGGCTGGCTTCGGTATAACGCGGGGGGGGTGTAGTATATTTCTGGGTAGCGGTTACAGTGTCATAGTAAAGCGGCATGTCCTTCTTAACCGGTGGGATAAGTGATTTTTCATCATCTCCGTTCTCATGATCCGTTGATTCTGAATACAGCTTAAGGAAACCGTCAAATTTAATAACTTCTCCGGTAGCGTTGAAAAGAACCGGGGAGTTGGTCATATCAATGGTTATAATAGTCTTTTCAACACGTGCATCGGCCATTTGTGAGGCTATGGTTCTTTTCCAGATGAGTTCATAGAGTCTCTTTTCATTCTGGCTCCCCTGTACAGTGTTGTTTTCGAGGTAGGCAGGCCTTATTGCCTCGTGAGCTTCCTGTGCACCCTTGGTCTTTGTTATGAACTGCCGGGTTTTGGAGTAGTCTTCGCCAAAGGCTCCTGTTATTATTTCTTTCGACTTAGCCAGGGCAAGCTTCGACAGGTTGGTCGAGTCTGTCCTCATATAGGTTATCTTTCCGGCCTCGTATAGTTTCTGGGCGACGGTCATCGTCTGGGATACTGAGAACCCCAGTTTCCGGTAGGCTTCCTGCTGCAGTGTTGATGTAGTAAAGGGAGGTGCAGGTGATCTGGTGCCGGGTCTGACGTTTACTGATCCGACCTTGAACTCAGAACTACCGCAGAGCTTCAGAAAAGCATGTGCCTCAGGCTCACCCTGAAACCTTTTTGATGCCTCGGCTTTGATGAAACTGTTTTCCCCGGTATCAGGTCCTGTGGTAAACCTGGCATTTACCCTGAACGACGATTCAGACTTAAAAGATATTATCTCCCTTTCACGTTCAACGATAAGCCTGACTGCCACAGACTGAACACGGCCGGCAGAGAGGGAAGGCTGAACTTTTTTCCAGAGTACCGGGGAGATCTCAAATCCGACAAGCCTGTCGAGGATTCTCCGCGCCTGCTGTGAATTAACCAGGTTCATGTCTATCTGCCTGGGATTCTTTATGGCATTGGTTATTGCCTCTTTTGTTATCTCGTGGAATACGATTCTCCTTGTGGTGGCCAGATCGAGCTTGAGGACGTTTGCTAGGTGCCAGGCGATGGCCTCTCCTTCGCGGTCCTCATCAGATGCTATCCATACATTTTTGGCGCCTGCGGCAGCCTTCCTGAGTTCGGCAACAACTTTTGCCTTTTCTTTCGGGATCTCATAGTCGGGGGTGAAATTGTTTGCAACATCAATTCCCAGATTCTTTTTGGCCAGATCCCGGATATGCCCGAAGCTGCTGACTACATGGAAATCCTGTCCAAGAAATTTCTCAATGGTCTTTGCCTTTGCCGGAGACTCTACAATAACAAGATTTTCGATCATGCCGGAATAATTTACTCTTTTAAAATCAGGCAAAGTAAATCATTTAGGTACCAAACTTCAAAATAAACCGTTAAGATTCTTTATTAATTACTATTTTTGGACCAAACAAAAGTGTTGGATGAAAGGAGATTCTAAAAACCGGAAATATCTTATATTGTTCTGGTCTTTATTTGCATTGCCACTGATAGTTATAGTGCTTCTGTTCGTGCTTATCTCTCTTGAGAAACTGGGCCCGATGCCATCATTCAGCGAACTTGAAAATCCTGAATATAATCTTGCAGCAGAAGTATACTCCGAAGACGGGGTTTTGCTGGGGACCATAAGTATTGAGAACAGAACATGGACCGAATACAATGAAATATCACCTTATCTGGTCGATGCACTCGTGGCAACCGAGGATATAAGGTTTCACAGGCATTCAGGCATTGATGTAAGGGGATTGGGCAGGGCTGTTATCCGTACTATTCTCCTTGGCCAGAACACCGGCGGTGGCAGTACCATAACACAGCAGCTTGCAAAGCAGCTTTATCCGCGTGATACGGCCAGGACCTCGGAGTTTGTAAGAAAGATGAGGCTGGGGGTGTCTAAGTTCAAGGAATGGCAGACTGCTGTTAAGCTCGAGAAGAGCTATACAAAGGAGGAGATCATTACCATGTATCTCAACAAGTTTGATTTCCTCTATCAGGCAATTGGTATCAGATCGGCTGCAAAAGTATATTTCGATACAACTCCCGATTCGCTTAATCTTCAGCAGGCAGCCATGCTTGTTGGTATGCTCAAGAACTCGGCACGCTACAACCCTGTCCGTAACTACGACCTCATGCTTCAGCGGAGGAATGTGGTATTGTCGCAGATGTCAAAATACGGATATATCGCTCCCGACCTTGCTGATTCAGTGAGAAGCCTGCCCATCGAGCTTAACTTCAGGGTTGAAGATCACAATACAGGACTTGCAACTTATCTTCGCGAATATATAAGGAATATTATGAGAAGGCCTGAACCTGACAGGTCGGCCTATATAACCCAGACATCCTACGACGATGCATTATGGGAGTGGGAGAACAACCCCCTTTACGGCTGGTGCAACAAGAACTCAAAACCTGACGGTTCCCCCTACGATATATATAAGGATGGTCTCAAGATCTATACAACCATCAACTCCAGGATGCAGCAATACGCTGAAGAAGCTGTCAGGGAGCACCTCTCGGAAGAGGTCCAGCCTGATTTCAACAAACGTGCAAAAAGCTTCAGAAACCCTCCCTATTCAAACGACCTTAATAAAAAGCAGGTAGATGATCTGATAATGAGGTCGGTGAAGGAGAGTCCCAGGTATTATGTGATGAGGGCAAGAGGTGTTCCTGAAGATTCAATAATGCTGGCTTTCAATACTCCCGCAAAGATGAGGGTTTTTTCATGGAAGGGAGAGATAGACACCGTTATGACCCCCTATGATTCAGTGCGTTATTACAAGTATTTTATAAGGTCCTCATTCCTTGTCGAGGATCCTCATACCGGACATGTTAAGGCGTATGTAGGAGGTCCCGACTTCAGGTATTTCAAATGGGATGCTGTCACCCAGCAGAAAAAACAGGTAGGCAGCACAATAAAGCCCTTCCTGTACACCGTAGCAATGCAGAATGGATATTCGCCCTGCTATGAAGTTCCAAACATACCCCAGTCGTTTGATGTGGGTGATTCAGTACCCTATATCCCGAGAAGCTCCGGTCCGAAGGAATACCATGGCAGGATGGTTACCCTGAAATGGGGCCTTGCCCAGTCGGAGAATTACATCTCGGCATGGATAATGAAGCAGTTCACCCCGACTGCCATTACCGATCTGATGAAGAAGATGGGAATAAGAAGTTTTATCGATCCCGTGTATTCCATCTTCCTTGGCACCTCAGACATCAAGCTTGAGGAGATGGTCGGAGCCTATGGTACCTTTGCAAACAAGGGTGTTTACACCAGGCCTATGTATGTGACCCGTATAGAAGACAAGAACGGGAACGTCATCTCGAAGTTCACCCCCAGGATTGAAGAAGTACTCAGTGAAGAGCAGGCCTACCTTATGGTCAACCTCCTTCAGGGTGTAGTCCAGGGAGGTACTGCAGGCAGGATGAGGCGCGAGCCATATCTGCTTACAAACCAGATCGGCGGCAAGACGGGAACTACCCAGAATCACTCCAACGGATGGTTCATGGGAGTAACACCTAATCTCGTTGGCGGGGTGTGGAGCGGATGGGAGGATCAGGCCATTCATTTCGAGACACTGACAGAAGGCCAGGGAGCCAACATGGCCCTTCCTGTCTTTGCCATCTTCCTCAGAAAGGTCTATGATGATCCCGAATTCGGGATTATGCAGGCAGATGAGTTTGAGAGACCAGTGAATTTCAGTGTTGAACTCGATTGCGACAGGGTTAAAAGAGAAAGTTCAGGTCAGAATTCTTACCTGAGGGAGAGATTTTAAATCACCATTTATAAGCGTAAGGGGCTGTCAGGAGAAAAGTGATCTGACAAGGTCTTCTGTCTTACCTGCCTGGATTACCTCAATGGAGTTTTCCTTGCCGGGCTTGTAGCGGTGGAACTTTGATATGTATATCTTTTTGAAACCCATCTTCGAAGCTTCCCTGATCCTCTGGTCAATCCTCGAAACAGGTCTTATCTCTCCCGACAGGCCGGTCTCTCCTGTAAAACATATTGTTCTGCCGATGGGTATGTCGAGACTCGATGAGAGTACTGAGGCTATGATGGCCAGGTCGATCGCAGGATCGTTAACCTTCAGTCCGCCCGCTATATTAAGAAAGACATCCTTCTGGGCAAGCCTGAAACCGGCTCTTTTCTCGAGTACGGCAAGCAGCATGTTAAGCCTGCGTGTGTCGAAGCCGGTTGAGCTGCGCTGTGGTGTCCCATAAACAGCGCTGCTTACAAGGCTCTGGGTTTCAATAAGAAAAGGCCTTATGCCATCGACAGTGGCGGCAATGGCTATCCCGCTCAGATCTTCGTCGTGCTGGTTAATAAACAACTCTGACGGATTTGACACTTCCCTGAGCCCTATGTCGAGCATCTCAAATATGCCAAGCTCGGATGTTGATCCGAACCTGTTCTTGATCGATCTGAGAATTCTGTATATATAATTATTGTCTCCTTCAAAATAAAGAACGGCATCGACAATATGCTCCAGAACCTTTGGTCCGGCCAGGCTGCCATCCTTTGTAATATGGCCGATAAGGACAACCGGGACGCCGGAAAGCTTCGAGTAGCGGAGCAGCATGGCGGCACATTCCCTGACCTGCGACACAGAGCCTGCCGATGACTCAAGGAGTGAGGTTGTTATGGTCTGGATTGAATCAATTATAAGAAGGCCGGGCTTAATATTTGCTGCATGGGCGAGGATAGCTTCAAGTTCTGTCTCGCTGAGGATATAGCAACCGGGGTTTGAATCTTTCAGTCTGGCTGCTCTCAGACTAATCTGTTCTTCGCTTTCTTCGCCCGACACATAGAGGATGGTGTCATTCTTCATGGCCAGGGCAAGCTGAAGCGCCAGCGTTGACTTGCCAATACCTGGTTCTCCTCCCAGAAGTATCAGTGAGCCTTTCACCATACCTCCGCCAAGCAGCCTGTCGAGCTCGGAGATGCCGGTGCTCTTCCTTTCCTGATTGTCTGATTTAATGTTATCGAGAAGCTCAGGCTTCTTTTTGTCAAAGCTGTTTCTCAGGCTGAGGTCACGTGATGAAGGAGCCGGGGCAATTACTTCCTCATGGTAGGTGTTCCATTCCTTGCATGAAGGGCATCTGCCTATCCATCGGGCCGATTCGGCACCGCAATTCTGGCATACAAAAACAGTTTTATTCTTTGCCATGGTTTAAACAGTATCTTTATTTTTCAGGGAATGAAACCCTGAAATTACAAAGAAAGATATTGCTCCGGCAATCAATACGAAGATTAGTTGCGACTCATGGGTGAGGATGGCATATACCAGCCCGTCTTCGAGTTTTATACCGTCGATAAAAAAGAGACCTCTGGAGATTATAAAATGGAAAACCCCCAGGCCGCTTTGTACAGGGGCTGACATTGCAAGACTGCCAATCACCAGGAGAAATATACCGTCGGCAAAGGTAAGATGTGAAGTGCTTTCAATGGCAAATACAACAACCCAGGTCATTAAGGCATAGCTTATCCAGAGTAGTACAGTATAAAGAAAGAACTCTGCCTTATGTTCCATTCTAACAATCGTCTTGAGGCCATTTATTACACCTTTGGCCAGGTCGAGTATCTTTGCAAAGAACCTTACCTTCCTCAGAGAATGTCTGAAACTGTATATAAGTACAAGGAGGAGGCCTGAAAAAACCAGTAACAGGATCCAGATGATCCATGTAAAGCCGAATACATCCTGGATCTTCTCACGGAGCGGGATCATGACGTTCTCATTAAGAAAGCCACCTATCTGATCGCCGCTGAAGAATATCATGACGACCATTATTACAAGTATTGAGATCAGGTCGATGGTTCTTTCAATGATGACGGTTCCGAAGAGCTGATCGACAGGGATTTTCTCCTTTTTGCCAAGGGCAACGCAGCGTGTAATTTCCCCGAGCCTTGGAAGGGCTATATTGAACAGGTAACCTGTCATAAGTGCATGATATGTATTCCTGAAAGAGGGGTTATAGCCAAGCGCATTGATAAGCAGAATCCAGCGGCGCGACCGTATGAAATAGGCCATAAGTCCGAAAAACAGGGAAAGCAGAAGCCAGGAGTAATGAGCTTTCTTTAATCCTTCAGAAAGATTCCTGAAGTCGATGTTTCTGAAAGCCAGCCACAACAAAACAACCCCAACCAGAAGAAAGGCGAGGAACTTTATAACCTGTATCAAACCTTTTCTGAGACTCAAATCAACCTGTTTGTTTTTGTATCGGGGAATATAATAGATGGTTTGAAGGTTCTGGCTTCTTCAAAATCCATTGAAGCATATGACATGATTATTAAAACGTCGCCCACCACCACCTTCCGTGCGGCAGCTCCGTTAAGACATATCTCCCCCGATCCCCTTTTGCCTGTGATCACATAAGTCACAAGTCGTTCCCCGTTACTGAGGTTCAGAACGTGCACCTTCTCGTTCGCAATAATATTTGCGGCATCCATCAGGTCTTCATCAATAGAGATGCTGCCAATATAATGAAGGTTTGCCTCTGTTACCGACACCTGATGGATCTTGGATTTTAATACTTCAATAAACATAAAAGCCTGCTACTTTAATTTGCTGTAAAGTTAATTAACCTTTTGATTTACACCACGGGTATTTCAATATTATCTATCAGTCTTATCTTACCTGCCTTTACAGCTATACAGGCATAATACCTGACTCCAGACGACATTTCCCTGACCGATTTTAAAAGCCTGAGGGCTGAATCATCAGCAACCTCGAAGTATTCAACACTGAAACCGTTAACCTTGTTTATTGAAATGGTGACGAATTCCCTTATTTCGTTTATATCATTCCCTTTTATCATTTCAACAGCCCGGCTTATGGTTCTGAATATAACAGGAGCAGCAGCCCTTATTTCAGGTTCAAGCAGGGCATTCCTGCTGCTCATTGCAAGCCCGTCTTCTTCCCTTATAATCGGATTGACGCATATCCTGACGGGGTATCCCTGCTGCCTTACAAGTTCCTTTATAATGGTCACCTGCTGAAAATCTTTCTGGCCGAAATAAGCGGTATCGGGTTCTGTTATCTCAAACAGACGGCTTACAACCTGGGCCACCCCGTTAAAATGCCCGGGCCTGTGGTCCCCTTCCATCACCTTGCCGAGGTCGCCGAAGTCAAAAATCCTCTTATCCTCAGCCGGATAGATCTCGCTGACAGAGGGGATGAACAGTATGTCGTCCTTCCTCATTACCTTCCTAAGCATTTCCTTATCCTTTTCAAGGGTCCTTGGATAGTTCTTAAGGTCGTTTTTATCGTTGAACTGAGTAGGGTTGACAAATATGGTAACTATTACCCTGGCGGAATCGCTGACAGCGTTCCTGACAAGAGAAATATGTCCGGCATGAAGTGCTCCCATGGTAGGAACCAGGGCAAGGCTGCCTTTGAAACCGCTTTTCAACCTTCTCCTTAGCCCGGTCACGGTCAGGTAAATTCTCATTATAGATTTTTTGAGTTACAAACCTAAAGGAAATAATTTTATTGTGGCATGAATTGCGGCTTAAATTGAAAAAGGCAGATATAAATCACATAACAGTGAGCTTAATGGTCCTTATTTTTAATGTCGCAATTTTTTACTATCTTTGCAACTTATTACGAAATGGAATTCAGGCAGGTAAATGGAAAGCAGGAAGGTATTATTCATTTCACAGGAGATCACTCCATACTTAGGGGAAACTAAGCTATCAAAAATCGGGAGGTATCTACCCCAGGGGATCCAGGAAAGGGGAAAGGAAATCAGAACTTTCATGCCCCGTTATGGATCTATAAATGAGCGTAGAAACCAGCTTCATGAGGTTATCAGGCTTTCGGGAATGAACCTAATAATTGACGATACCGACCATCCCCTGATAATTAAGGTAGCTTCCATACAGTCGGCCAGGATGCAGGTGTATTTTATTGACAACGAGGATTATTTTCAGAGAAAGCATATAGTAAGTGATTCATCAGGGAAGGAGTTTGAGGATAACGATGAGCGTGCCCTCTTCTTTGCCCGTGGTGTTATTGAAACAGTTAAGAAACTCCGATGGGCCCCCGATATTGTTCATTGTCACGGATGGATGACCTCTCTGGTTCCGGTTTATCTAAGGAGCATTTATAACGACGATCCCCTCTTCCATAATTATAAAATTATATATTCACTTTACAATAATGACTTTAAAACGCCGTTTAGATCAACGTTTGCTGACAAGCTAAGGTATGACGGCGTTGACGGGGAAAGCCTCAAGATGGTAAAGAATCCTGACTTTGTCAATGTTTCAAAGCTTGCAATGAAATACTCCGATGCCATAATCATCGGGAGCGAAGAGATCAATGAAGAACTGAACAAGTATATCCAGACCCTCAGCAAGCCGGTTCTTACATACCGTAATGAGGATGAGTATATAGATGCCTATAACGACTTTTATGACGAGATTCTATCATAACTTCCTGTCCGCTTGCAGAAATGCAACTTTCAAAATTTTCTCTGTCAAAGCTGTAACCCTTTCTGTCGCGGGTTTAATTTTTATTTTGCTTTTTTCATGTGAGGAGAATCCGACTATCATAGGTTCAGATATTCTTCCCGGTTCCGACTTTGTTACCGTTTATTCCACCGATACTGTAAAGCCTTCTTCCTACACATGGTCAGACGACTCAATAATTACCAGCAATCAGTACTATGGATACATCGGTACTATCCACGATCCCTATTTCGGAAACACAACAAGCAGGCTCGTTACACAGATAAGGCTGGGATCCGAATGGGATGAAGATAACTATACAGTCGATTCAGTAAAGATGTTTCTCACTTTCAGGAACGTCAGGGGTGCAGGTGACCTTAACCCTGCACTGAGGATTTCTGAAATAGCTGAAGAGATATTTACCGACTCGACATATTACTCAAATCATGATCTGCCGCTTACAGGATACGAGCTGCCTCCTGTTCCCCTTCCCCTTCTTAAGTCTGACACAATTAACAGGGTAGAACTTGACCTTCCGCTTGATTTCGCGGATTATCTTCTCAGGGATACATCTTTTCTTTTTCACAGCAACCGTATCCCCGATTTCAGATCCTATTTCAGAGGCATCTGCATATCTCTCGTTGACGCCACCCCGGTTTTTCTTACCCTTAAGCTTCAACCTCCTACACTTACTGAGCCTTACCAGAATTATATCATCATTTATTATCATGATGATAACGATATAAAAAAGGAATACTCTCTACATCTTGATGCCGTAGCAAATAATGCACGGTTTAACATAATCACTAACGATTATGAAGCGGCTGATCCTGATAAGAGAATAGAAAACATAAATCAATATGTCAGGGACACCCTGACTTTTGTCCAGGGCCTGAGCGGGGTACATACCAAAATTATGCTACCCGGACTTGAGAAAATAAAGGAAAACGGCTCACTTTCAAATATTTCAGTTAACAAGGCCAGGCTTATAATACCCTTCTATTCGGATGGAGAGGGATATACACCTTCAACTGTTCCATCTTCTCTTATTCTGAGCTTCAGTATGACAACCGGTGAAAAATACCTTGTTCCCGATTACGGTCTCAACCCCGCCTTCTTCGACGGGAAAGCCGATACGCTAAAGATGGTTTACAATTTTAACATTGTCTCATTTGTCCAGGATTACCTTGAGGATACAACAGATAAGATAATGCCTGAGCTTGATGTTCTTATTCCATCGGGTACGATACGCAATGTGATACTCCGTGGAAACAGCTCAAGTAAACCGGTCAGGTTCGAATTAACTTATACAAGGTTCTGATATTGTATTTTAACAATATTTTTTAATTTTATTCCTGTTCTAAATTTCTTTTCTTATGTGTGGAATTGTTGGTTATATTGGATCCAGACCTGCAAGGGGTATTATAATTAATGGCCTCAAACGTCTGGAATACCGTGGTTATGACTCGGCCGGGATGGCTATTGTTAACGGAGAGACAAAAATTTTCAAGTGCAAGGGAAGGGTGAAGGATCTGGAGGAAATGGTCAATCAGACAAGTTTTGACGGGTCCACAGGAATGGGTCATACCAGATGGGCTACCCATGGTGAGCCCAATGAACTGAATGCACATCCCCAGGCTTCTTTCAAGGGCAATTTTATTGTTGTCCATAACGGTATAATAGAGAACTATTCGCGTCTGAAAAAGCATCTTCAGAGCAGGGGTATTGAATTCTCGAGCCAGACTGATACGGAGGTTCTGGCTAATCTTATCGAGCATCTTTATCTCGAAGGCGACCTTACTGCCGAACAGGCGATAACGCTTGCTCTTAACAGGGTGGAAGGAGCTTACGGACTGGTTATTATCTGTACACAGGAGCCTGACAAGCTATTTGCAGCCAAAAAAGGTAGTCCCCTGGTTATCGGAGTCGGCGACGGTGAAAATTTCATTGCCTCTGATGCAACTCCCATAGTTGAATACACCCAGAGAGTCATCTATCTCAATGATGACGATCTTGCCATTATAAAGAAGGATGAGCTTGTTCTGAAGACTCTTAGGGCCGAAAATAAAACACCTGAGGTAAAGGAACTGGATCTGAAGATAGGAGAGATAGATAAGGAGGGATTTCCCCATTTCATGCTTAAAGAGATCTTCGAGCAGCCCCGTGCCATTCATGATACTTTCAGGGGAAGAGTGCTTCCGGATTATTCAGGCGTTATGCTCGGCGGCCTCCACGACGTTCTTGATACCATGGCTCAGTCAGAGAGATTCATAATAATTGCCTGCGGAACCTCATGGCATGCCGGATTGCTGGGAGAATATCTTTTCGAGGAATATACCCGCATCCCGGTCGAAGTCGAATATGCCAGTGAGTTCCGCTACCGCGATCCGATAATAAAAAAGGGAGATATAGTAATAGCCATTAGCCAGAGCGGTGAAACAGCCGACACCCTTGCAGCCATTAAACTGGCAAAGGAAAAGGGAGCCCAGGTTATTGGCATCTGTAACGTTGTGGGAAGCAGTATTCCAAGGGAGACTGATGCTGGTGTTTATACGCATGCCGGACCGGAAATCGGTGTTGCATCGACCAAGGCATTCACAACCCAGGTTACGGTACTTGCAATGATGGCCTTCGAAATAGGACATCTCAAAGGGATAATAACTGATGAAAAGTACAGGGCCCTTATTACTGAACTGTCATCAATCCCGTCAAAAATTGAAAGAGCCCTCAAGGTTAATGATCAGGCCCTGCGGCTTGCAGAAATATTCAGCGAGACACGCAACGCGCTGTATCTTGGAAGAGGATACCTTTTCCCTGTTGCCCTCGAGGGGGCCCTCAAGCTTAAGGAGATATCTTATATCCATGCCGAGGGTTATCCTGCGGCTGAGATGAAACACGGACCTATAGCACTTATCGACGAGAATATGCCTGTTATTGTCGTTGCCACAAAGGATGACACCTACGAGAAAATAATAAGTAATATTCAGGAGATCAAAGCCAGAAAAGGAAATGTTATTGCCATTGTGACTGAGGGTGATGAGATTATAAGGAAGATGGCCGACTATGTTCTTGAAGTTCCCGAAACACTTCCTGCTTTCTCAGGCCTGGTAGCCGTGATACCCCTCCAGCTTCTGTCATATCATATCGCCGTTCTGAGAGGCTGTAATGTCGATCAGCCAAGAAACCTGGCTAAATCGGTCACCGTGGAATAACCTTAAAAACTTCCTTTATGAAATCAGGCAACACCTACAGGAAACTTTCGCAAAGCGAAATCAATACCATGGTCTCACATGGCTGCTCATGTGATGAGTGGGACAGGATTGAGGTGACGGAAGGTTTTGATCCTTCACGTTGCTCCAATGTGATTTTTTCGGGAGACATAAGGCTTGGAAGGCTCGGTAAGGTCTTCCCCGATGACTCCGGAGTAAGGATGAAAAGCGGTATCTCCAATGTCCACCTCCATAACTGTACTGTCGGAGCAGATGTAACCATTAATAATCTTGGCGACTATATTGCCAACTATGTTATAGAAGATGAGGTGTGTATCCGTAACTGCGGAAAAATATTCACAGAAGGGAGCACTTCTTTCGGCAATGGAACCGAAGTAGCCGTTCTCAATGAGACCGGGGGGCGTTCGGTTAAGATCTGGGACAGGCTCTCGGCCCATCAGGCCTATATAATTGCCCTTTACCGTCACAGGAGCAAGGCAGTCAGTCTTCTGGAAGCTATGATTGATGAATATACCCGGAAAGTAAGTTCCTCAATGGGATCTATAGGGAAAGGCTCAAAGATAACCGACTGCCGTAATATAAAGAATGTACGGCTTGGCCCCTTTACCAGGATCGAGGGATCGATAAGTCTGTGTGAGGGAACGGTTAACAGCTGCAGTGAAGATCCCGTTTTCATTGGTCCCGGTGTCATTATGGAACATTTCATTGTCTGCTCGGGATCCATTGTAACTGAGTCGACACTTATAGATAAATGCTTTATAGGCCAGGGATGCGTACTCGGGAAACACTATTCAGCCGAAAACTCACTTTTCTTTGCCAACTGCGGTGGCTATCACGGAGAGGCATGTTCCATATTTGCAGGGCCTTATACTGTTACCCATCACAAATCGACGCTGCTTATTGCTGGTATCTTTTCATTTATGAATGCCGGAAGCGGATCGAACCAGAGCAATCACATGTATAAGCTTGGTCCGATACATCAGGGTATCATGGAGAGAGGATCAAAGACAACCAGTGATTCGTACCTGTTATGGCCCGCGCGGATCGGTCCTTTCACCCTGGTTATGGGCAGACATTACAAGAATATGGATACTTCGTCGCTTCCATTTTCATATCTTATTGAAAGCAACGACGAAAGCATTCTGGTGCCGGCCATTAACCTGAGAAGTGTGGGTACCATAAGGGATGCCCAGAAGTGGCCCCAGAGGGACAGAAGGAAGGATCCTGACAAGATCGACCAGGTTAACTTCAACCTTCTCAGTCCCTACACCATAAGAAAGATGTTTGAAGGGAGAGATCTTCTCCGCAGGCTCAGATCAATATCCGGGACAGTATCTTCGTCATATGCCTACAATAACATGAGGATTAACGGACCCTCACTTGAAAAGGGGATAGATCTGTACCAGACAGGTATAAATAAGTTTCTGGGTAACTCCATAATCAAGCGGCTTGAGAAAACC
Source organism: uncultured Rikenellaceae bacterium (assembly GCA_964642615.1). Classification (GTDB taxonomy): domain Bacteria; phylum Bacteroidota; class Bacteroidia; order Bacteroidales; family VadinHA17; genus LD21. The sequence continues at coordinate 18,660 of CAZXSW010000008.1, forward strand.
GAGTTCGCATCAGATGAAGAACTGAGGGAGAGGCTTGTTGCCGTTGAAACCGCCGGAAAAGGTGAATGGGTAGACCTGGCAGGTCTTATTGCCCCTCAGGTTGTAGTTGACAAACTCCTTGATGATATCGAATCGGGAAAGGTTAATGACCTGGAAACAATATCAGAGGCTTTCAGAACAATGCACAACTCATATTACAAATGGGAGTGGTCGTGGGCAAAGGAAAGGATAGAAAGCGAGATGGGCAAGCCGGTTACTTCCTTTACTTCAGAAGATGTAATAGGTATAGTTGAAAGATGGAAGAAGAGTGTTATTGAACTCGACTGGATGCTCTATGAGGATGCAAGAAAGGAATTTACACTTTCTTCTATGACAGGATTCGGCATCGACGGTGGTGATGAAATCAAAAAGCTTGACTTCGAGCATGTAAGGGGTGAGTTCGAATCAAATACGGTGGTTGCCGCCATCCAGGAGCATATAAGAAAGAAATCGATACTTGGCGATGAGCTTATTGAAAGGATGAACAGGATAAAGGCATAGCAAACTATCTCCCTGAATACATCCTGTCGTAATACTTCTCGTAGTCTCCCGAGATTATCCTCCCGAGCCACTGTGTATTTGCCAGGTACCAGTCGACGGTTTTAGTCAGGCCTTCCTCAAAATCGGGGATGGGTTTCCATCCAAGTTCATCCTGAAGCTTAGATGAGTCGATGGCATACCTCAGATCATGACCAGGCCTGTCCCTGACATAGGTGATAAGCTTTTCCGAACTGCCTTGCGGCCTTCCCAGCCTGGAGTCCATAATCCTGCACAGCATCCTGACAAGGTCAATGTTCTTCCACTCATTGTTACCTCCTATATTATATGTATCCCCCTTTTTACCTTTGTGAAAGATCAGATCGATGGCCGAGGCGTGATCCTCAACATAGAGCCAGTCGCGTACATTCTCGCCTTTCCCGTAAACAGGCAGGGGTTTGCCTGTCTTGATGTTGTTTATTATAAGAGGTATGAGCTTTTCAGGAAACTGGTTGGGTCCATAGTTGTTTGAGCAGTTGGAAAGGATAACGGGCAGTCCGAAGGTGTGAAACCAGGCTCTTACAAGATGATCTGAGCCTGCTTTGGATGCTGAATAGGGACTCCGGGGGTCATAAGGGGTTTTCTCGGTGAATTTTCCTTCCTTTCCCAGTGAACCGTAAACCTCGTCAGTCGATATATGATAGAAGAGCCTGCCATCGAATTCATCTTTCCATGCCTTCAGGGCAGCATTAAGAAGGTTCACAGTACCTACTATATTTGTGAAAACGAATTCATCGGGACCGGTTATTGACCTGTCGACATGTGATTCGGCTGCCAGATGGATAACACCATTGAACCTGAACCGCGAGAACAGATCAGCCACAGCCTCCCTGTCGACTATGTCGACCTTTTCAAAGACATAGTTCGGACTGTCCTCGATATCTGTAAGATTTTCAAGATTACCGGCATAGGTAAGCTTGTCGGCATTAACAATAAGGTAACCGGGGTAGTTCCTTACGAACCTGCGCACTGCATGGGAACCTATAAACCCGGCTCCTCCCGTTATTAAAATTACTTTTGAGTATTTCATTTACCTTCAGGTTTTCTTTTAAGATTCTGTTCCCATCTCCAGGCAGTTCTCATGGCATCATCGAGAGAGCTTTGGGTTCTCCACCCCAGTTCGGTGTTGGCAAGTGAGGGGTCGGCCCAGATCTTTTCAATATCTCCGGGTCTTCTTCCTGTAACTTTATAGCTGAGTCTTATACCCGAAACCCTTTCAAACGAATTGATGGCTTCGAAAACCGAGACTCCCGTACCTGTGCCCAGATTAAATACTTCATAATTCTTTCTGGTTTTCCCTTCGGTAAGTCGTTTCACGGCAACGACATGAGCCTTTGCCAGGTCGACCACATGAAGGTAGTCTCTTATGCACGATCCGTCGGGCGTGTTATAGTCATCGCCGAAGACCTTCATCTCGTCGCGCAGACCTGCTGCAGTCTGGGTAATAAAAGGGACAAGGTTTTCGGGGACTCCCCTGGGAAGTTCTCCGATAAGGGCTGAGGGATGCGACCCAATGGGGTTGAAGTAACGGAGCGATACAGCTTTCATGTTCTCAGATGAGAATATTGTATCCCTTATAATATCTTCCCCAATCTTTTTAGTATTTCCGTAAGGCGATGTGGCAGGTTTCAGCGGAGCATCCTCAGCTACTGGTAACTTGTCGGGCTGTCCGTATACAGTACACGACGAGGAAAACACAAGCGAGGCGGTCCCGTGTTTTTCCATAGCCTCAAGCAGGTTTATAAGCGAGATCAGATTATTCCTGTAGTAAGCCAGGGGTTTGGCAACCGATTCACCCACTGCCTTGAAGGCTGCAAAGTGAATGACAGCGTCAATGCCTCCTTCTTTCCTGAAAAGCTTTTCAAGCGGCCGGGGGTCACACAGATCAAAGACCTCAAGGGCAGGCCTGATACCGGTGATACTCTGAATCCTGTCGGTGACTGTGGCTTCGGAGTTATAAAGGTTATCCACTATCACAACATCGAATCCTTCTTCAATAAGCTCAACAACGGTATGTGAACCTATATAGCCGGTACCCCCGGTGACAAGTATCTTCTTTCTCATTTAAAGGCTCCAGTAAGTATGTTTCCTTATCCTGCTTCTCATAATACCTTTTATGTCGATAACTATCCCATCCCTGTTCAGGAGACCTGAGAACCAGTTTTCCTCAAGGCCGGTATATTCCTTATGGCTGACAGCCAGGATGATGGCGTCGTATTTCCCTTCGGGCTTTCCCTTTAAATCGAGTTTGTATTCTTCCTTTACCTCATGGGCAGAGGCACCCGGATCAATAATGTCGACAGCAATTCCGAAATCGGTTATCTCCCTTATTATGTCGACAACCTTTGAGTTCCTTATGTCGGTAACATCTTCCTTGAAGGTAATCCCCATAACCAGGGCCCTTGACTTGTTCGGGTTCTTGCCGGCTGCGATTATCTTCTTTACGGTCTCCTTACCCACATAACTACCCATACTGTCGTTAATAAATCTTCCCGAATCGATCATCTGAGGGTGATAACCAAGGGCTTTCGCCTTGTATGAGAGATAATACGGATCAACACCAATGCAATGACCTCCTACAAGTCCGGGATAGAATCTGAGAAAGTTCCATTTGGTGTTGGCTGCTTCAAGTACCTCATATGTGTTAACTCCCAGCCTGTTGAAGATAAGCGAGAGCTCATTCATGAAGGCTATGTTTATGTCGCGCTGCGTGTTTTCTATAATCTTGGCCGATTCGGCAACCTTTATTGAACTGGCCCTGAATACTCCGGCAGTGATGATAAGCTCATATGTTTTTGCTATCACCTCTGCTGATTCCTCATCACATCCGCTTGTTACCTTTACTATTTTGGTAAGGGTATGGTTGTGGTCGCCCGGGTTGATCCTTTCGGGTGAAAAGCCAGCCTTGAAATCGCTGCAGAACTTTAGTTTAGAGTACCTTTCAAGTACCGGTACGCAATCCTCTTCGGTGCATCCGGGATAAACAGTCGATTCGTAAACAACATAATCTCCCTTCTTAAGTATCTTACCAACAGTCTCGGAGGCTTTCAGCACCGGAGTGAGGTCAGGAAGATTGTAGATATTGGTTGGGGTGGGTACGGCAATTATATGAAATGAAGCCTTTTTCAGATCTTCAGGATTACTTGTGAAAAGAATGTCGGCACCATCAAAGGCTTCTGCCTGAAGCTCATTACTTGGATCTATCCTTTTTTTCATGAGGCTCACCCTTTCAGGCTTGATATCAAAACCAATCACCTTAATCTTTTTTGCAAATTCAAGTGCGATGGGCAGGCCAACATATCCGAGGCCTATTACCGACAGAGCAGTCTCCTTGCTTAACAGTTTTTTGTACATATGGCTATAGTTTTAAAGTAAGGGGAAGAAGAAAAAGCGATACAATGTATTTCTTCGGGCAGGAGAGGCTGCAGCCAGCAACCCGGTTTCCCGGTTCCGGGCCGGCTCCTCTGAGCAGGGCTTTCATTTCTTCCATCGGGATTTCCCGCATAGATAACAGAATTTTAAGTACGAAGATATGGTATTGCAGGTTAAGAAAGAAGAAAATTTCCACGAACAGCCCCGCCCCTTACATCAAAAGTTGCCGAAGATACAGGAATACATGCTATTGAAAAACTTTAGCAGAATTGTTCGTGACATTCATCAAAATGTTGATAAAAGCGGGGCATTTTTGTGGTGCTATAGTCGGTAATTATTTTATTTTTGTGAAAAACACACAAGCTAAGATTGGATATAAAAACCTTCATACGGGAATTGCTTTTTGGTCACGATTGTGTCATTATTCCGGGCTTTGGCGGATTTATAAGCAACCATATACCGGCACAGATTGATAAGTCAGCAGGAACTTTTTATCCTCCTGTCAGGAAGATCTCCTTTAACCGCAATCTCAATCATAACGACGGTTTGCTGGCCGGCAGGATCTCTGAAAAAATGGGGATTAATTATGGTGAGGCCCGGGCCGTTATTGAAGAGTTTGCTGCCGATCTCCGCAGGAAGCTTGAAAGGGGCGAAAAGGTGATCTTCGACCATATAGGATCCTTTGTAAACAATGAAGAGGGGAATATCCAGTTTGAACCCGACAGTGAAGTTAATTATCATCTCGATTCGTACGGTCTCGGGTCTTTCCGCTGCATGCCTCTCGAAGGTTATGAAAACAGAAAGCTGACCCTGAGCCGTACCGACAGGGAACCTGCCGGAAGGGTTATAACCCGCAGGATGCTATGGAGAGCTGCTGTCATTGTTCCGGTGGTGGCTGCCCTGGTCGCAGTTCAGATGAACGGCGATCTGTTCCGGGCAAGGGTCGAGCGTTCGTCGATGAATCCGCTTGTGACTGCTGAATTTGAGAACAACAGAAGAGCTGTCGAGGATGAGATTAACAATTCTGTTGTAGCCGGTGCCGCATCGGTTACATCGCCGGCTGAGGCAGAGTTAACAGGTGATATTCCTGCAGCTGCCCCTGCAGAGACTACCCCGGAGAGTTCTTCAGCTGCCATATATTCTCTGATAACAGGCAGCTTCAAATCGGAAGATAATGCCCTTGTTCAGGTTAATGAACTCAGGGCCGAAGGATTTCAACCCGATATCTTCCAGGCTGAGAATGGCTTCTTCAGGGTTAGTGCTCTTGACTGCAGCGATCTGGGTACAGCCAGCTTCAAGCGCGACAGCCTCCTTAAGAAATATCCGGGAGCCTGGATCTCAAAAAGAAAATAGGGATTATTTTACAGTACTGCCGTTACTTACTTTTTCTGCGGGAGAAACAAGAACAAGCCTGCCATCCTTATCCTCGGCCATAAGTATCATTCCCTTCGATTCAATTCCTTTTATTTTCCGTGGTTCGAGATTGGCAACGATGCTTATCTGTCTGCCAATCATGTCCTGAGGCTCATAGTATTCGGCAATGCCCGATACTATTGTTCTGACATCAAGTCCGGTATCGATCTTTAGCTTAAGGAGCTTGGCAGTCTTTGGGACTTTTTCAGCTTCAAGCACGGTGGCCGTCCTGAGGTCTATCTCTGAGAAATCATCAAAGCTTATCATTTCCTTTGCCGGCTTAACGCCGGCACCGGCTGCTTCATTGGCTTTCTTTGAAGCCATCAGCTTTTCAACCTGCCTGTCAATCTCTTCATCTGCAATCTTGTCAAACAGGAGCCCGGGCTTGCTGATCGTATGTCCTGGGACCATCAGATCAGTCCTGCCAGCATCAATCCACTTATATTGCCCTGTCCCCAGCCATTCCCTGAGTTTCTTCATCGAAAAGGGGAGGAAAGGCTCGAGGATAATGGTGAGGTTGGCAGTTATCTGAAGTGAGACGTTAAGTATGGTCCTGACCCTGTCGGGGTCGGTCTTAACTGCTTTCCACGGTTCTGCATCGGCCAGGTATTTGTTTCCAAGCCGTGCCAGACCCATGGCTTCGCGGAGAGCTTCCCTGAACCTGTAGTTCTCCAGGTTCGATTCAACACTTTCCCTGATTGTTTTAATGGTTTCCAGAACCTGGAGGTCGGAAGCCTCAAATTTATCAGGTTCAGGTACCTTCCCTTCGTAATAGTTGAAAGTAAGGACAAGAGTCCTGTTTACAAAATTCCCCAGGATGGCAACAAGCTCATTGTTGTTCCTGGCCTGAAAGTCCTTCCATGTGAAGTCATTGTCCTTTGTCTCCGGAGCGCTGGCACAAAGGGCATATCTGAGAACATCCTGCTTCCCTGGAAAATCTTCGAGGTATTCATGGAGCCAGACGGCCCAGTTACGCGATGTGGATATCTTGTCATTTTCAAGATTCAGGAACTCGTTGGCCGGGACATTGTCGGGCAGAATATATGATCCCATGGCTTTAAGCATCACAGGGAAGATTATACAGTGAAAAACAATATTGTCTTTCCCGATGAAGTGAACCATTTTGGTATCCTGGTCCTTCCAGTATTTCTCCCATTCCGGTGTCAGCTCCCTGGTAGCTGAGATATATCCTATGGGAGCATCGAACCATACATAGAGAACCTTGCCTTCAGCTCCTTCCACAGGAACGGGAACTCCCCAGTCGAGATCACGGCTCACAGCCCTTGGCTGAAGCCCCTGGTCGAGCCACGATTTACATTGCCCGTAAACATTTGTCTTCCATTCCTTATGTTCCCCGAGTATCCATTGCTTAAGCCATTCCTCATATTTGTCGAGAGGCAGGTACCAGTGCTTTGTCTCGCGCCTGACAGGAGTGCTTCCGCTGATGGTCGACCTGGGATTTATTAATTCATCGGGACTGAGTGAAGAACCACATTTCTCACACTGATCACCATAGGCATTTTCATTTCCGCAACGCGGACAGGTTCCTGTTATATACCTGTCGGCAAGGAAACAACCTGCTTCTTCATCATAGAACTGAAGCGAGGTCTTCTCCGTGAAAACGCCGTTTGTGTAAAGCTCACTGAAGAAACCTGATGCCGTTTCGTAATGGATGGCATTGGAGGTACGTGAATAGATGTCGAAGGCAATTCCGAAATCCTCAAAAGCCTTTTTGTTTATCTCATGATATCTGTCGACTACTTCCTGGGGCGATATCCCTTCCTTCCTGGCTTTCAGCGTTATTGGCACACCATGCTCATCAGATCCGCATATGGATATTACATCCTCGCCTTTCAACCTCAGGTAGCGGGTGTAAATATCAGATGGAACATATACTCCTGCAAGATGTCCTATATGCAGAGGTCCGTTGGCATAGGGAAGCGCAGAGGTGACAAGATATCGTTTGTAATTCTTCATGATTCTGATAGTGAACTGTTCGCGAAAAAAAATCGCACAAATATAATAAATAAAAGTCTCGGCGGTCAAGGAAGCCCCGTTTATCGGGCATCTAAATATGGGATCGTAAGGGCACGGTAAAAGCCGAATGAGACAGATATGATTGGAAATCGCATCAGGATGGATTATTTTTACATATATTTCAGGCTATGTCGTTAAGAAAAAAAGAACCCCCTTTTCTGAAGCCCGGTGATGAAGTGGCAATTATCTCTCCTTCATGGATAGTGGATGAGGAAAGGATGAATGAGGCAGCTGCCCTGCTTACAGGCTGGGGATTAAGGGTCAGGACAGGCAGACATCTGCTTAAGAGGAATGGTCCCTTTGCCGGTACTGACAGGGAACGTCTTTCCGATCTTATGTCGGTGACGGCCGACAGGAACATAAGAGCTGTCTTTTGTTCAAGGGGGGGCTATGGCATGATGAAGCTCCTTGGGCGAGCCGATCTTTCGTCGCTGAGGCGCGATCCCAAATGGTTTATCGGGTTCAGTGATATCACTGCCCTTCATCTGTGGCTAAGCAGTGTTTACGGTCTTGTCTCCGTTCACGGGGAGATGCCTTTGAATTTCGGAAACAGGGAGAAGAGCCCTGAGACTTTTAAAACACTTCATGATGCTCTTTTCGGAAAGGGGGTAAGAATAAGCTGGAAGGGCAGTATAGAGAGGCCACGGAGCGTCACGGGTGAAGTTACGGGAGGCAATCTCTCTCTGCTTGCCGGGATGGTTGGTACGCCCGGTGAACCGGCCACACGCGGGCGGATACTGTTTATTGAAGAAGTAGGAGAGCAGTTTTATCATATCGACAGGATGATGACAAGCCTGAAGCTGGCCGGAAAGCTTGAAGGCCTTGCAGCCCTGCTTGTAGGAGGCCTTAGCAGGCTTGAAGATTCAAAGGTTCCCTGGGGAAAGACAGCCGAAGATACAATCCTTGATATTGTCAGGGGGTATTCATATCCGGTCTTCTTCGGATTTCCGGCAGGACATATAAGTGACAACAGGGCTTTTTACATAGGTAAAAAAGCCACTATCGATATCGACGGTGATAAGGCAGTTTTTACTTCAGGGACTGTATCAGAAAGCTGAAATAAGCAGGTCGAGGTCCTTTGATATAATCCCGAACTTCTGTCCCAGTGTCTCATTTGTAAGCATCCCGTTGAAGAGATAAACACCATCGCGGATGTAGGGGTCATTCTTAAGGAGCTGGGTCATGCTACCGGCTTCAGCCATTCCCTGCAAAAGAGGGGTAAAGATGTTGCTCAGGGCTATTGATGCTGTCCGTGCCACTCTTGAGGGGAGGTTCCATGCCGAATAGTGGATCACTCCGTGTTTCTCATAAACAGGATCATTCAGAGCCCTGCATTCCGTTGTCTCTATACATCCGCCCCTGTCGATGCTCAGATCTATTATAACAGCACCCCTCTTCATAGTCTTAACCATGTCCTCGGTGATGTAGTACCATGGCCTGAGATCCTCGAGCTCTATGGCACCGATAAGCACATCGGCCGAGCGGAGGGCTTTTTTAAGGACCTGGGGATGGAATACTGAGGTCTTCAGGCGTTGCCCAAGTATATTCTGAAAGCTTCTGAGGCGTTGCAGCGAATGGTCAAAGATCATAACCTGTGATCCCAGACCCAGGGCTGCCCGGGCAGCATATTCACCGGCAGAGTTGGCTCCAAGTATGACAACTTCGGTTGGAGTAACCCCGGTTATCCCTCCAAGCATTACTCCTTTTCCTCCGTGATGATTGGAGAGGTAGTCGGAGGCAAGAAGTACAGAAGTGACACCGCTTATTTCGCTCATCGATTCAATAACAGGGAAAGTCCCGTTCTGGTCCCTGATCTTTTCAAAAGCCAGGGCCGTCACCTTTTTCCTGAGCATCCTGCCAAGGGTTTCTTCGCTTAGTTTGAGTACATTCAGGTACGACATAACCACCTGGTTACCTTTCAGATAGTCGGCTTCCTGACTTGTGAAGGGAGCAACCTTAATGACTATATCCGAACTGAATACTTTTGCCGGTGAGTCTGCAATAGTGGCTCCGTTTTCGCTGTAGTCCTTGTCTGAATAGTTGGCACCGAGACCGGCACCTTTCTGTATTATAACCTCATTTTCATTCTGAACGAGCAGAGAGACGGCTTCAGGGGTCAGGGCTACACGTTTCTCGTCATTCTTCCTGTCGCTTGGAACTCCTACCGAGAACTTCCTGTATCTGACCATTGTTTCCAGAAGCTCTTCCTTGGGCAGGAAAGAAGCATTCCCAAGGTTCATTCTCCCGCTTTTACCTTTATCATTCATCTTTCAGGTGTTATTTATCCAAAGGTAAAAAAATTGTGATAGGGAACAAACCCATATCAGGCTATGTGATTTTCAGAATGCGGCTTTCGTCATCCTCAACTGTGATGCTTATTCGTATAGTCTCAGGGGGAATAATATCCCCGACCAGCTCGGGCCATTCCATGAAACAGTATGATCCGTCGGACAGGTATTCTTCGATACCGAAGTCAAAAACCTCTTCCTTCTTTTTGATTCTGTAAAAATCGATATGGTAAACGGGTTCACCTCCTGAGGTCCTGTACTCATTTACCAGTGTGAAGGTAGGACTGGTTACGGTGTCGGTAACCTTAAGTTCAGAACATAAGGCTTTTATTATTGTAGTTTTTCCCGATCCCATTGCTCCGTAGAAGGCGTAAAGACGCTTATCGCCTCCAAGGGAAAGAATTGCTGCCGCGGCTTCTTTAAGGTGTTTCCTGTCTTTAATTACAATAGTTTCCATCTCAGAATCATCTTTACATAACAGGCTCAAGGCAGGCTACCGGGAGCATCATCTCCTGCATGGATATGCCTCCGTGCTGGAAGGTATCCTTGTAGAAACCGGCATAGTAATTATAGTTGTTCTGATAAACCAGGTAATCATTGTTACGGGCAAAGATATATTTCGATGTGATATTGGCCTTTGGAAGGCCGGCTTTAAGGGGATCCTTTATCTCGAAAACTTCCCTGGGGTTGTAGTCGAGGTTTCTGCCCGTTTTATATCTGAGGTTTGGAGAGGTCTGCCTGTCGCCTGTAACTTTAACGGGGTTCTGAACCCTGATTGTGCCATGATCTGTACTGAATATTATCCTGACATTGTTTGCCGACAGTATCTTGAGCAGCTCAAACAGTGATGAGTGAACGAACCACGATCTTGTAAGGCTGCGGTATGCCCTTTCATCATTGGCCAGATCCTTTATTATACCCATTTCGGTTCTGGCATGCGAAAGCATATCCACAAAGTTATAAACAAGAATGTTTATGTTGTTTCCCAGAAGAGACCTTAAGTTGTCATTGATCTTCTTCCCTTCCTGGTTATTGCTGATTTTGTTGTACGACCATTTGTATTTAAGCCCGTTCATGGCCAGCTGCCGGCCAAAGAGTTCTTCCTCGAAGGTGTTCTTGCCCTCTTCCTCGTCGTCGTTTATCCAGAAATCAGGGAAGCGCTCGGATATTGCTGAAGGCATAAGGCCGGCAAAAAGTGAGTTCCTGCTGTATTGTGTTGCAGTGGGAAGAATGCTCATATAGACCTCATCCCACACAATTCTGTACATACCTGCAAGTTCTGAGGCTATGGTCCTCCACTGGTCGATCCGCATGTTATCTATAAGAATGAAGAAGAGGGGTTTCCCTTCCACTACTTCGGGGAAGATCCTTTCGCGGAAGAGTGAAGGAGAAAGAAGCGGTTTGTCCTTGCATCCAGGTGTTAGCCAATCGAGGTAATTTACCATTATAAACCTGGAAAAGGCGTTGTTGGCTTCGGTTTCCTGCATCTTAAGGATCTCATTCATTCCCGGGTCGACTGATTTCTCAAGCTCCGACTCCCAGAAAATAATCTTACGGTAAAGCTCTATCCAGTCTTTCCATGACGAAGCGCTGCCGGTCATGGAACCTATACGGCTGAATTCCTGTCTGTAGTCGGTTGTGGTTTTCTCAGTGACAAGACGTTTCTGGTCAATAATCTTCTTTATTGCCATGAGAATCTGGTTAGGCTTAACAGGTTTTATAAGATAGTCGGCCGTCTCGGAGCCGATGGCAGCTTCCATAATGCCTTCTTCTTCATTTTTAGTTATCATAACTACGGGTATGTCCTTTCTGGTCTCACGGATGAGCCTGAGAGTCTCGATACCGCTTATTCCAGGCATGTTCTCATCAAGAAAAATAATGTCGTAGGTTTTCTGCTTTACCATGTCGATGGTGTCGGTACCGTTTGAACATGTATCGATCTCATATCCCTTTTCCTGAAGGAAGATGATATGAGGTTTCAGTGCTTCTATCTCATCATCGGTCCAGAGTATCCTTATGTTCCTCATATATACGAAAGGGTTTAAATTTACTCCGGTAGCACCCGGAAACTGTTAACGGCCGTTAAGATAGTTATCCCTGAAGAACAGGAGGTATCTTTCAGGATTTTTATCATTTTCGAGTATGGCCCTGTTAGCGCTGCTTATCAGGAAGGTCATCACACCGGTTTCTGAAGGGTCTCTCAGTACTCTGTCCGGCGCAAAAGCCCTGTAATAATCCCAGGCTTCACTGTTATCTGCAAAACCCGAGACATAGACTATCACATATCTGTCGTCGGTAAGGTTACCTTCGGTACGAAAGTTTTTATTGGTATAGTTGTCGATGTTATAGCTTATAACATCGAACGACACCTGGTTGATGTTTATCTTATTGTCGGTGATTACCAGGCAGAAAGAAAGCCGGGCTGTTGTGTCGCTATCAAACAGGGTTGCGGCGACCTGTTTCTCTTCTTCAATCTTTATCTCCGGAGCCTCCTTGTCAAGAAAGGCTGTGAGTTCGAGAGCCTTTTTACTTTCCTCGGTGCCGGGACGGGTTTTTATTATCTCATCAAGAACCGGCTTAAGTCTTCTTATGTCGCCGGTGCGGCCTATCACATAGGCTTTAAGAAGCATGAATTTAGGAGCAAGGTCACTTCCGGGATAGTCACTTAGTGCTATTTCAATAATATCAAGTGACCGGGTATTGTCTTCTGCAATATAGGCGTTATAGGCTTCACTGTAAAGCGACCCGATCATCTCTGCTTCAGCCAGTTTTCTGTTACGGTAATCGGGATCGGAGAGGATAAGGGCGAATTCCGAGTTAGGGTAAAGGGTTATCAGCCTTTGCCTGTAGGCTTCTGCTCTCTGAGGATTTTCTTTGCTGAAAAGATTATAAAGGTTATAAAGGGTTTCAGGTTCAAGAATGCTTCCGGGAAACCTTGTCAGCAGTGTTTCAAAGGATGTGGCGGCTTCTGTGGTCCGGGAGAACTTCTCGTCGAAGATCTTTCCGGCATTCAGAAAGGCAATGGCGATCTTTTCATCGGAGAGTTTTACCAGAGAGTCATTAAGCGGGAGATCCTTCAGGTACCAGGCAGGTCTCTTGTTATCGGGCAGGGCCTGAACCGGGTCGTTCCCGTTGGACGTCTCCTCATTGGTCCCTGCATCAGCCTGCTGAATACCCGTCATTGACCGGTTAGCCCTTCTCCAGTTGTCTTCGAGCCTTCTGTCACCCCATCTCTTCCGGAACTCTGTTCTTCCGAAAGCCAGTGCAGCCTGGTTGTAGAAATACCAGCTTCCCTCCTGGGCTATGTTATCGGCGAACCTTCTTTCGCTTTCATAATATTCTCCGAGGTTGTATCTGCCATCACCTGCCGGCGATGCAGCACGCTCCTGCTCAATAAGACCGGCAATTATACCGTTTATCAGCTCATTTCGCTCAGCCGGGCTCATGGCAGCCACCTTCCTGAGACTGTCCTGGGTACGGATTGTTATCAGATGTTCAGTAAGAGCCCCAAGGTTGTCAGCCATGGTCTTCATGGTCAGATAGTCGGGGTGTTTCTGGTCCATAAAGTACACGGCGCTGTCGTAAAAACGGCCGGCTTCAATATAGTCGGGTTTGCTGAAGTAATGAGTCGCCAGGGCCAGATACGATCTGCCCTTCTGGTTCTGATTTACTGAGCTTGCTTTTACTGAATTTCTGTAGAGTTCAACAGCTTCGTCGGGGCGGCCCTCTTTCATTGAGATGTTACCAAGGGCATAGTAGATCTGATCGAGGTAGTCATTGTTCTTCGAGTCCCTGATCATCTTCTCAAGTTCTTTAACCAGGTTCCGGGGATCTTCCCCGGAATTCACGTCGAACACACCGGCTATATTGATCCTTGCATTGAATTCAACATCGTAGGGAGGATTCATGTTGATAACATTCCTGAAGAGAGAGGTGGCTCTCTCAGGATCTCCGTTAAGGTCGTGGAGCTGGGCAAGAAGGTAGGTTAGCCTGTATTTTGATCTCTTGCCCGAAACATAACTCACAGCACGGGAAAGCGGATCGATGGCTTCCTGATATCTCTTCTGTTTTATGTAAAGATCGGCAAGAGCCTGGTAGTAAAAGGCTTTAAATGATTTATCCCTTCCTTCTACATTTTCGATGCTGCCCAGAAGCCTGAGGGCTTCACTGTAACCACCCTTTCCTGCTGATATCCTTGCCTGCCATACAAGTGCTTCGGTTCTGATGTCCGGATCGTTGGCATTTTCAAGCGAGTGGTTGAAGACAGCAGCAGCTTCGTCGAATTCATGTTTGTGAAACCGTGCTTTCCCTATAAGGAAATAACTGTCGTCAACCCATTCATTGAATTCCTTCTGTTGCAGTAGTTGTTTTTCTTTTTCGGAGAGGTCGCGCCCTGGGTTGAACTCGGGACGGGCAGTTATCGATTTGAGGGAGATAAGCTTGGACGCCTTCTGAACGGCTTTTTCCATATCTGACGAGCAGAGGCTGGCCGTCTCCGGGTCGTCTGACTCAAAAACCCTTATCAGCTCGGCGTAATCATCCCTGTAACCGTTGTTTATCTTCCGGATACCTGCCTTGTAACTCTCGTACCCGTTGAAGTAAATGTTGTATCTGGCCGTCAGTCCGTGGTAAAAGCGGGTTGTGCCGGTGTTTTTTTCCACAGAACATCCTGTCAGGGTCAGCAACAGCCCTAATATGGCAAGAGGCTTATATAAAGGTTCCCCCCTGGACAATAAATGGATCATTAATACTATAAACTGACTTGGCCGAAGTATAGTATTTCAAAGGTAAACAAAAATGGGTTGCTGCGGACCTGTCAGGCGGCGACGACTCTTTTTATCTCGGGGACTTCCTTAAGTACTGCCTGCTCCACACCTGCCTTCAGGGTCTGCATGCTGTAGGGACAGCCATTGCATGCTCCTGTCAGCTTGACCTTAACTGTCATATCGTCTGTGACTTCGACGAGGATGATGTCTCCTCCGTCTCTCTGAAGATATGGTCTGACCTTGTCGAGTGCCCTGGCGACACGTTCCTTTATGCTTATAAGATCTGTCATATTTTTCTTTTATTAATATTTATTTTATTATTTCAACTTTAACTGTAGGTCCTTCTTCACGGTTTCTCTTTTCAACTTTTTCGATTACTGCATCAGCAAGTTCAGAAAAGGCTTTACCTGTGACTGAATCGTCAAGAGCCGCGGGATGTCCCCTGTCGCTTCCTTCACATATACCCTGAACAAGAGGGATCTGTCCGAGAAGAGGCACTTTCATTTCAGCTGCAAGCCTTATACCACCTTCCCTTCCGAAGATATAGTATTTGTTTTCGGGAAGTTCAGCAGGGGTGAACCACGACATGTTCTCAACCAGGCCCAGCACCGGGACATTGATCTTTTCGCTTCTGAACATCGAGATACCTTTCACCGCATCGGCAAGGGCCACTTCCTGGGGAGTGGTAACAATAATGGCTCCTGTTACAGACACTTCCTGAACAAGGGTAAGGTGGATGTCGCTTGTTCCGGGAGGCAGGTCAACAAGAAGGTAGTCGAGTTCGCCCCAGTCGCCCTGCATTATAAGCTGTTTAAGGAAGCCGGAGGCCATGGGTCCGCGCCATATCACAGCACTGTCGGGCTCAACAAAGAAGCCAAGGGAAAGGACCTTTACACCGTGCTTCAACATCGGAACTATGAGTTCCCCCTCCACACCTTTCTTTACTTCTGGCCTGAACTGCCCGGCATCGAACATTATCGGGACCGATGGTCCGAAGATGTCAGCATCAAGGAGCCCTGTTCTGAAACCTTTCCGTGCAAGCGCAATAGCCAGGTTTACAGCAATGGTTGTTTTTCCGACTCCTCCCTTTCCCGACGAAACGGCAATTATGTTCCTGACGCCCGGAAGAGACCGTTCAGGCTTTGGATGGTACTTTGGCACAGTTACTTTCGGTTCAACCTTCACTTCTGCTATTTCAGTATCAGTACCAAAGACTTCCTTTAAAGTCCTGACAACCGAACTCCTAACAGACGAAAGGAAGGGATCGTTTGATTTCTCCGGGGTAAGAGTAATTGAAATGCCATTTTCGGCATACACCGCTTCTGAGACCATGCCAAGGCTTACAATATCCTTACCTGAGGCCGGATGGATGACACCTGATAAGGCTTTTGTGATCTGTTCGTTTGTTATCATCCTGCTAATCTGTTTATTTTGCGGAAGCTGGCCCGCCTTTATTTTTATTTAATTTAATTACAAACAAGCTGCAATTTTATCAATTTTTTTGATACCGGCAAAATAAAACCGGCTGATATACAACACATGTGATTTGTTTCAGGAGAGATGCGTGGAGGGGTCCCAGAAAACAGTACTGAAGTTGACCACCCTGTCGTCTTTAACTTCAATACCTTCATTTTCAAGAAGCTGTTGCATGGTAGTGGAATTTCCGAAGCGAAGTTTTCCTGTAAGGACCCCGTTTCTGTTAACCACCCTGTGAGCCGGAACGAACAGTGGTTGGCTATGGCACACATTAAGGGCCCATCCCACCATTCTGGCCGACTGTGCTGTTCCCAGGAAGCGGGCTATGGCTCCGTATGAAGTGACACGTCCGGCCGGTATCAGTCTTGTGACTTCATAAACGTGGTCGAAGAAATCAGGATTCAGAGTTTTTTTTTTGCCTTCCATAGTCTATGATACTGTTTTTTGGCAATCTGAAGGAGAGGTAGTTGATGCTTGCACCTTCTTTAAGGAAGAGGGTTTCGTAGTGGGTTCTTATTGAGAGTATCTGATCGCCCGGCATACTTGCATAAAGGTCATTGGTATGCAGTATTATGTCGAGGCCGTTCTCCCTGACAAGGGAAAGGGTATAGGAATAAAGTTCTGTATTGTCTGTCTTGAGGTGCACGATCCCCTTATCCTTTAGAAGCATCCTGTATTTGTTAAGGAAGAAGGGGCAGGTGAGCCTTTTGTTTGAATTGCGTTTTCCGGGATGGGGGTCGGGGAATGTGATCCATATCTCATCAACCTCATCTTCACCAAAAAACGAGTTAATGAATTCGATTCTGGTTCGCAGGAAGGCACAGTTTGTCAGTTTATCCTGGTTGGCAGTCTTTGCTCCTCTCCACATCCTGGCACCCTTGATATCAACACCTGTGAAATTGCGCTCCGGGAAGAGACGTGCAAGTTCCACTGTATATTCTCCTTTTCCGCATGCCAGCTCAAGGATCAGAGGGTTATCATTTCCGAACAGCTCTTTGTTCCAGTTCCCTTTTATGGGATGATCAACACCGTAGCTTACTGAATTTCCGGGCTGAATGACATTGGCAAAAGAGCCCAGCTCATTCCAGCGGGCCAGCTTGTTCTTTCCCACTGTTTATTTTTTTTTGTTTATAGTTTCTACTCTCAGACCTATGTCGTATACTCCCCTGAGGTCTTCCATCCGCATTCCATGCTGGATGTCAACGGTATAGGTCCCGCTTACGGGGAAAAAAACATTTGTCCTGTATGGAAGAACAAGCTCACGGACGTCACCGAAGCCTTTCCCGTAACGGTTTCCTTTTTCATCGGCCAGATCGTATTCCAGGGTATCAGTCATGATTTTCCCGTCGGGAGCGGTGGTAGTGACAAAAAGGTAGATATTTCTGAAGGGGTATGATGAAGACGTGCGAAGGGTGAAGAGGATATCGTTGTTTCCGAGGGTGTCATCTACCTGGAAACTGAAAGAGGAAATGCCGGCAACCCTCCATATATTTCCTGGCATGACGGATGAGCCTGTGAAAAGAGTGTCTTTGCCGCATGAGGCGGCAACAAGGAGCAGCAATAAAATCAGGACGGCACCGGTTTTATTTATTCCTTTTATCATTAAACTTCCTCTTTTTTCTTCTGTCGTGGTTTCTGTTGTTTGTCTTCTGTGAAGCAGAGTCATCAAACCTGGTAAGACTGTTGTTTTTAAGAAGGTCCTCCGAAACAGGTTCAGCATTCCACGATCCGTCATTAACAAGCAGCCTGTCAGCCTTCTTTCCTGTTCGGTTGAGAGCAATGATCTCTCTTACCCTCCTGACGGGAACGGCAATAAGGTTAACTGACGAATGTGGATCAGTCGAATACCAGTATATTCCCTTGTGAACTTCCATCTTCTGAAAGTAAGCCGTAGTGTCCATTAGTTCAAGGGGCACCTCCCTGGGAGGGAACGATTTCTGGGCGTCGACATAACAGTCGAGTTCAAAGTTAAGGCAGCACTTAAGCTTCCCGCATTGTCCGGCAAGCTTCTGGGGATTAAGCGAGAGCTCCTGGTATTTGGCATGGGTGGTGGTTACTGAGACGAAGTTGCTTATGAAAGTGGCACAGCAAAGCTCCCTTCCGCACGAACCTATGCCTCCGATACGTCCTGCTTCCTGCCGGGCACCAATCTGGCGCATCTCTATCCTTACCCTGAATTCTTCGGCAAGAACCTTGATGAGTTGTCTGAAGTCGACCCTCTCATCAGCTATGTAGTAAAAGATAGCCTTTGTTTTATCTCCCTGGTATTCAACATCTCCTATTTTCATGTTGAGCCTTAGTTCCTCGGCAATCTCCCTTGAACGGAGCATGGTGGTATTCTCCAGCTTCCTGGCTTCTTCCCATTTCTGGATGTCAACAACTTTTGCTTTCCTGTATACCTTTTTGAGATCGTCGTCGGCAGGCTGATTCTTGAGTTTCTTAATCTGTCTCTGAACCAGAGGCCCCGTCATGGATACCCTGCCTATGTCGTGGCCGGGAGACGCTTCAACGGCTACTACATCACCGATATTGAGCCTTAGTCCGTTAACGTTTCTGTAAAAACCTTTTCTGGTATTCTTGAAACGGATCTCTACAATATCATTTTCGCCGGGAGATTCAGAAAGCTCCTGCAGCCAGTTGAATGAGTCGAGTTTGTTATTCCCCGGTTTATATGTAACATCAGGCATGTAAAGTTCTTCCCCATGTAGTCCCTGAATATCTTCGTTATCTGTCATAAGATACTTATGATTCTTATTTGAATCGCAAAATTAGTGATTAAATCCGGGAAAATTCAATAATATACATCCTTTTAACGGATAAGCCTTGTGACCTTCAGGGCAAGGTCGAGGAAAATTATCTTTGCATTACCGTTGGCTTCGACGTGTGAAGCAGCAAGATTAAACTCATCGTACAGGGGGTATACATTGCCTGTTCTGATAAAAGGATGGAACTTTCCTGAGAAATCAGCTTCGGCGCCTGTGAGGAAAACTATATTGTTCTTTAGCTGGTCGAGTGATAGCATAAGGTTCTCCCTAAGCAGCCTGAGAGAAAAGTTTATGAAGCCCTTCTGAGCCTCCCTTCCGGTTGAAGCCATCTCCTCCGACCATGATATAAGTGAAATGATATCGCGTTTCCAGGCAAGCCTCATAAGGTTTTTAAACCTTTCCAGGTTTCCTTCTGAGGCATCTTCGTTCCGGCACAGTTCGATGGCCCTGGTAAGGTCTCCGTTGGCGACCCTTGCGATGTCATCGATGGAAGAGGTGGAATCGGGGAAGCAACCCGACAGATATCCGATTATATCTGTTTTGCTGAAGGCCGGTATTTTAACAAGCTGGCATCTTGAATGGATGGTAGGGATTATCTTGCCGGGTTCTTCGGAAACAAGAAGGAAGAGAGTCTTTTCGGGCGGCTCTTCGATCATCTTAAGCAGCTTGTTGGCTGTTGTCGGATGCATCTTTTCGGGCAGCCATATTATCATTATCTTGAAGTCGGACTCAAAGGATTTAAGGCTTAGTTTCCTGATTATCTCCGATGCTTCCGAAGCAAAAATGAGTCCCTGTGCATTGCCTACCTCAATTGAATCGAGCCACCTGTTAAGGGTAAAAAAAGGAGACTGCCTTACAAATTCCCTCCACTGAACAATGTAATTATCACTTACTGGATCATCATTCTTCTTGTCCCTGATTACGGGGAACACAAAATGCAGATCGGGATGTATAAGTTTTTCATACTTGATACACGATCTGCATTTTCCGCACGAATCGGCAGGAGTCCTTTCCTCGCAGCTTATGTACTGCGCAAAAGCAAGTGCCAGGGCAAGGCTGCCACAACCCGGAGGTCCGGTGAACAACTGGGCATGACTGACTCTCTGCTGATTTACAGAGTTCAGTAACTTCCCTATGACCACCTTCTGCCCTGGTACCTGTGAAAATCTCATATCTTATCTTATCTGGCCGGCTGCAAAGCAGCAAGTGCTGCGTCATAATCAGGTTCCTGCGCGATATCCGGTACCATCTCTGTATAGGTCACGGTTCCATCTTCGCCGAGGACCACAACACTGCGGGCATAAAGACCTGCAAGCGGACCATCGGTCATAAGTACTCCGTAATCATTTCCGAATGCATTATCACGAAAACCCGACAATGTTACAACATTGGTTATACCTTCGGTTGAACAGAAGCGTCCGTGGGCGAAGGGAAGGTCTTTCGATACTGCCAGGACCACGGTGTTGTCCATCCCTGCTGCAAGCTGGTTGAACCTGCGTACGGATGTGGCGCATACTGAAGTGTCGAGACTGGGAAATATATTAAGGATAACCTTTTTCCCTTTAAGGTCGGCCGGCCCCATCTCTCCAAGGTCTGATTTTACTAGTCTGAACCCGGGAGCTTTGCTCCCTTTTACGGGAAGGTTCCCGGCTGTGGTTACCGGATTACCTTTGAATTTTGTTTCTGCCATAATTTTTCAAATTTAATTATTCTTTTATGAACTGTGAACATAACATCGGCACGTTTGGTTCATTTCAACCGGTCCTGAAGCATCATGGCGGCTTACCAAAGATAGCAATTAAGGATGCATAATTAAGCTTTTACTCTTACAATAAAGTTACGACAGGGCAAAGCGATTTAAGTAAAAAAAATGTAGGTTTGTAAAGAAAAATTTCTCTGTTAATTAAAATACTTATGATCTATGAAAATGATTCAGGACTTTAACTTTAAAGGAATTAAAGCAATAGTCAGGGTAGATTTCAATGTGCCCCTTGACAAAAAGACTCTCGTTGTTACTGACGACAACCGTATCAGGGGTGCCCTGCCTACAATAAAGAAGATCCTTGGCGATGGTGGTTCGGTAATCCTTATGTCGCATCTCGGAAGGCCGCAGGGACGAATGGAGAAATATTCACTCAAGCCTGTTCTTCCGGTTCTGGAGAAGTATCTTGGGTTGAGTGTTCTTTTTGCCGACGATTGTCTTGGTGAATCAGCTGAGAAGATGTCGGCTGCCCTTAAACCCGGAGAGGTCCTGCTTCTTGAAAATGTCAGGTACTATCCTGAAGAAGAAGGTAAGCCCATCCTTCCTGACGATGCCACCGATGAAGAAAAGAAAGCTGCAAAGGCTGCTCTGAAGATCAAACAGAAAGAGATGGCCGCTAAACTAGCCTCATATGCCGATGTATATGTGAATGATGCTTTCGGGACAGCCCACAGGGCTCATGGCTCCACAGCCGTGGTTGCCGGTTTCTTCCCCGGCGACAAGATCATGTTCGGCTTTCTCATAAACAGCGAGCTTGCTGCAATGGACAAGGTCCTTAACGATTCTCAGCGTCCTTTTACCGCCATCATGGGAGGAGCAAAGGTTTCAGACAAGATCATGCTTATTGAGAACCTGCTTAACAGGGTCGATAACCTTATTATAGGAGGCGGTATGACCTATACCTTCATCAAAGCACAGGGCGGGAAAATAGGTAATTCACTCTGCGAGGAGGATAAACTCGACCTTGCCCTTAAGATAATAGAAATGGCAAAGGAGAAGAATGTAAACCTTTATCTCCCTGTCGACAGCCTTAACGCAGACAAGTTCGACAATGAAGCCAATATAAAGGTCACTGCAGCCGATGCCGTGGATGACGGATGGCTGGGACTCGACCTTGGTGAGAAATCAATAGCTCTCTTCTCAGATGTCATCTCTAAATCAAAAACCATCCTCTGGAATGGTCCGATGGGAGTGTTTGAGATGGAGAAATTCTCAAAAGGCACATCTGAAATTGCAAAAGCTATTGCCGTGGCTACAGAGAAAGGTGCTTTCAGCCTTATCGGAGGCGGCGATTCAGTAGCTGCCATCAACAAAAACAAGCTGGCCGACAAGGTGAGCTATGTTTCAACGGGCGGAGGCGCCATGCTTGAGTACATGGAAGGAAAGAAACTCCCGGGAATCACAGCCATCAGAGGCGAATAAGAACTGTTTCCCGAAACTTACTGTCAGGCTGTACTGCAGGCCGGAGGACAAGCTTCTGCCGCGTACAGCCTTTTTTTAACAATCTCATAAACAGACTGGTGAATTTGATTTATCTTTGTATCTGTTATGAAACCCATGATTGAACCAAATCACAAACACGTATGAATCTTATTCATTATCAATCATGTATGGTTGTCCCGCGATGCGGAAACCTTTAAAATAAATTATTTACGGATGAAAGGAAAAATATTCTGGTCTCTGATCCTGATCCTCCTGCTGGCCGCATCACCCGGTTGTGAAAAGGAAGAAGATATCCCCTTATCGGGCACCGCTACCATCGACAGCAAACTTTCCTTCAGTGATGACAAGCAGACCTACGTGGTATACGGTTTCCTGTTTTCAGGAGCAAAACTGGTTCCCTTCCCAGGTTCTGTTAAACCTGATATAACGGTTTACAACGATGAAAACTCCGTGTCTCTGATGACGGGCAACTACCTCGATTCCTTTTATCTCGAAGGTGCCTACAGTGATGCCGCCTCAGCCGCCAATGCCTTCGACGAACTTAAAACGGTGAATCCGGCACTGATTACATGGACAGGACTGGCATCGCCGCTTGCCGAAGGACAGGTATGGATTTACAGGACCGACAGGGAGCAGTATGCCAAAATAAGGATCAAAGAGATTGGAACAGGGGTCCATCAGGACAAGGAATATGCAAGCTGCATCTTCGAATGGGTGTTTCAGCCTGACGGATCAACAAATTTCCCGGCCAGATGAACCCCGGTATTATCAGCACTATTTTCAACATTAAAAGCACATTAGAGTTCAAAGATGTTGCTCTTGAGGTTTTCCGTTACCAGGCAAATGCCAGTACGGTCTACAGGGAGTTCACAGAATGTCTTGGGATTGATCCGTCTAAGGTTGGCGAACTGACACAGATACCCTTTCTGCCCGTCGGCATGTTCAGAAACCACAGGGTGATAAGCGGCAGCAGGGAGACGGAACTGTGTTTTGAAAGCAGCGGAACAACAGGGCAGGCAGTAAGTCGCCATTATGTCTGCGACCGGAGTATTTATGAGGAAAGTTTTATGAGAGGGTTCAGGCATTTCTATGGTGAGCCCTCCTCCTGGTTGATTACCGCCCTTCTGCCTTCATATACAGAAAGAAAGAACTCTTCACTGGTATATATGATGAATTCCCTTATAGGGCAAAGCGGTGACAGCCGCAGCGGATTCTACAGGGATAACAAAGGTGAGTTGCTCGCCTGCCTTGCTGATGCAGCGGCAGAAGGAAAGAAATCAATGCTTGTGGGAGTCAGTTTTGCCCTGCTTGATCTTGCCGGGGAGAAGGAAGCGGATCTTTCGGGTACCATTGTGATAGAGACCGGAGGAATGAAGGGAAGACGGAAAGAGATAACCCGCCATGAACTCCATGAGATCCTGAAGCAAAGATTTAAGCTTCGCGCTGTTCATTCGGAATATGGCATGACCGAGCTTCTCAGCCAGGCCTGGTCAAAGGGTGATGGTTTTTTCAATACCCCTCCATGGATGAAGATAATGATAAGGGATCCGCACGACCCCCTTACTATCATTGATAGACCAGGCAGAACAGGAGGTATCAGTATTATTGATCTGGCTAACATTTATTCCTGTTCATTCCTTTCAACAGGCGACCTGGGAAGGATTAACGGCGACGGGAGTTTTGAGGTCTCGGGAAGATTTGACGAAAGTGATATCAGAGGGTGTAACCTGCTTACCGTGGATGCTTCACCCTGAAACATAAGGATAAGACAGATTAATTATAGTAAGCCACGACGAACAATCCGTCAACACTCTCAGATACCCAGTTTGTCCCTTATCTCACGCGGTATTCCGTCTTTATGGACCATGATAAAGATGGTCTTTGCTCTTACGTAACTCTCCGACATGTACCAGTATCCGTTGTAAATCATGTTATCTGTGCCCCACGAGTTTTTTGTTATATAATAGCGGGTGCCGTTCTGGTCGCTGGCTATACCTGTAAGATGCATAAGATGATCGTCGGTGGTGGTGAAGTTTTCATAACCGGCCTGCCTTATATCCTGTGTAACACTTACCTCGGGTACAGGTCCGGTGAAACTGAAAGGGTCGGCAGCCTGGGCATTCTTACCGTTGCCGGCAGTGCCTGAAAGGTTTTCAGCTGAAGGAATGACCGGATTGATTGCGATTCCTTTCTGGCGCGAGAAGCCCCTTTCACTTACATCTCCGTCCCAGTTCACAGTATAGCCGTTAGCAAACGAATAGTCCATAATGTCGATAAGCTCCTCGAGGGGTACATTGTAAAATCTCTCGTGGGCCCAGTTGTCGGGTACCTCAAGGAGTCCACGGGAATAGAAAGGGATATGGCTGAAAGAGGTTATCTCAACATAGTCTCCAGGATTAATGCCCAGGGATGAGACAAAGGAAGCCGGGGTAAAGGAATCACCCTCCAGGGTAAAGGTCTGAGGAAGCTCCCCCAGGTAAGAGTCGAGAATGCCGTTGACAATTTCATGGTATTCCTCACTTTCTTTTTTCTTCTGCACCGCCACTCCGGCAACCGAACTAAGGTATGACTGCAATTCACTGTGGTTGTGAGATGATGATCCGTAGTTAAGTCCGGTGTAGACCTCTTCGGGGACTATCCCGTTCTCAGTGAAGACCCTCATGAAATCATGGGCGAGGCTGCCTTCTCCAAGGTTCCCGTTGCCACCTCTTATATAGTTGTCTCGTAGTCTGTTAAGATAGTTGTGCCGTACTATGAACATCTCCGAAAGATCAAATTCACCTTTCCCTGTACGAAGCAGTTCTGATTCAATAAAAGAGGTCGTGGCAAAGCACCAGCATGTCCCTGTGCGGGCCTGGTCCTTTACCGGTGTGGCTTTCAGGCTGGTAACCGTGGTAAAAACATAGCCGTCATCGCGCGTGGAAGATGAGGCGTTATCTCTTTTCCTGTCCTGGGCCGATAATGATCCATGGATGAAGATAAAAATCAGCAGTGTTCTGAGAAGTTTCATATCAGAATAGATTTTAATACTATGTCAAAAACCGGATATACAAAAGTAATTTTATTTTTTCAGGGCCGGCACAATGGAACATGTTTCAGGTTTTTATCTCAGAGTGGGGTAAAATGCATTTTCAATATGATCCAGTTCCGAGTTTTCTCCGTCAGTAACAACAGTAATCACATCAAACCTGCTTTCCCTGTCGATGTTGTATTTTCTGAGATATGCCTCAGCGGCGTATATGATTGACTTTTGTTTATCAGTGTTTACTGCGCTTGCCGGAGGGGTGTAGAAGCTTTCATTACGGGTCTTGACTTCTACAAAAACTATAAACTCATCATTTTCAGCAACAATATCTATTTCTTTTCTGCCATAGGTCCAGTTGGTATGCCGGATCCTGAAACCTGCCTTTCTGAGGTAAGCGGCGGCAAGTTCTTCACCTTTGCGTCCAAGTGATTGGGATTCAGACATTGATAACAGATTTGGTTTTCAGGGTCAGATCTCTATAAGTTTGTTTTTTATGGCAAAGAGGATAAGGCTGGCAGTATTCTTTGAGTTGGTTTTTCCAAGCAGGTTGGCCCGGTGTTTGTCGACGGTTCTTTTACTTATGAAAAGACTTTCGGCTATTTCCTGGTTGGAAAGTCCTTCACAGATCTTGAGGAGTATTTCTTTTTCTCTTTTGGAGAGGTTTGCCGACCGGGATTCACTTTCGCGATGTTTGATTTTCTGGATTACGTGATAGAGGAGCTCCTGCGAGAAGTAGCTGCCTCCCTTTCTCACTGTCATGATAGCCTCCCTTACTTCCGAGATGTCGGAGTCTTTCAGAAGAAACCCTTTTGCACCCGCATCGACCATCTTATAGTAGTATTCCTCCTCACCGTACATCGACAGGGCAATTACGCTTGTTCCGGGGCAGGATTTAACTCCTCTTCTTGTTGCCTCAATGCCATCCATTTCAGGCATATTGATGTCCATCAGAGCTATATCTGCCTGTGTATGCCCGAGAACCTTCAGGTATTCTTCACCATTTGAAGCTTCTCCTACCACTTCGAAGTCGGGGAAGGCGTCGAGGAGTATCTTCAGTCCGTTTCTGAAAAGCTGGTGGTCGTCAGCAATTATTATGTTTATCTTTTCCATTTACAGGTTAGCTGAGGAGTTATTCATCAGTCACTTTTATAAGTGCACTGGTCCCCTTGCCGGGAGTACTTTCAAGGATGAACACACCGTCAATGGACCTGACCCTGGTTTCAATATTTGAAAGGCCCATCCCTGTCGGATCTTCTTTATTTAGTCCGGAGGCATCAAAACCACGGCCGTTATCAAAAAACTGCAAGGTAACAAATTTTTCAAGTTTGTTAAGCTCTATCTCGATCTTTGAAGCCCCTGAGTGTCGTATCGAGTTGTTTATGAGCTCACATACTGCCCTGTAAATCACTACTTCCCTGTCATTCTCAAGTCGCAGGTTATCCATGTTCGACTTGAATTCAACACTTATGGCTTTGGTCTGGTTTATCTTAGTAATAAAAGCCTTGATGGCGCTGGCCAGACCGAAGTTGGTCAG
>CAZXSW010000008.1:45216-61057 GCA_964642615.1 uncultured Rikenellaceae bacterium
TCGGCCTTTTTGAGAGAATAAAAGAGTTCCCTTATAAGAACGACTCCAACAATAATCATGAATGAGATCAGAACACCTATCCATTCATCAATCATCTGCCAGGTGTACGAGGGCGTCCCCCTGAAGAACTCGAAGAGCTGGATAATTTTTCTGACGGCCATGAACACGAATGAAAGTGACAGAAGGATCCATGATAGTCTGTACTTTGTAAGTTTCATGAACCTCAGGGCAATGGAAGCGGCAAAAATCTGTAGGACAATCGATATAATAAGGGCAACCAGTCTTATCATGGTACGGACGCATTAAGAAGCAAAAATATAAGTATTTTACCAATATGCCTAATTCACTATATTCTGAATAAGGCCGCGATTCTGAAGTTTCTGAATATGGTTCGAGCAGTCCTGTTTTATCTCAGGATATGATGAGGAATTTTTGTTAACCGGTTTTTCAACCCTGAGGTTGGTCATTGCACCGATGATCCAATAATGTTACTTTTGCAGCAACAATAAAACCACATTATGGGCTTAGTATATAATGCCGGCATAGTTCTTTACAACGCGCTGGCAATTTTAATATCTCCGTTTAACGACAAAGCCCGCCAGTGGGTAGAAGGACGCAGGGACTGGTACCCGAAACTGCAGAAGGGCGTCGACCGGGGAGCCCGCAATATATGGATTCATGCAGCATCGCTTGGTGAATTTGAGCAGGGGAGACCTGTGATTGAGAAGATAAGAAGCGAGATGCCTGATCACAGGATAATTCTTACTTTCTTTTCACCTTCGGGTTACGAAATAAGGAAAGGCTACAGGGGAGCCGATTATGTCTGTTACCTTCCCCCTGATACCAGTAGCAATGCAAAAAGGTTTGTTGAGGCAGTCAATCCGGTTTGTGTAATATTCATCAAATATGAATTCTGGAATAACTACATAACCCAGGTCAGCCGGAGGAATATACCTCTTTATCTTATATCGGCAATTTTCAGACCCGGCCAGCCTTTTTTTAAATGGTATGGAGGATTTTTCAGAGGCATTCTGTCACGTTTTACCCATATTTTTGTTCAGGACGGGCCCTCGGCAGAACTTTTGAAAGGGCTTGAAATGACAAACGTGACCATTGCCGGTGATACAAGGTTTGACAGGGTTGCTGCCCTTGCCGGCTCAGCCGGGGAAATTAAGGAGATAGAACTGTTCCGCGGTAAGGAGAAGCTTTTTCTTGCAGGCAGCAGCTGGAAGCCCGATGAAGAGATAATTGCAGACTATATAAACGCCAACCCTGACAGGATGAAGTGGTTGTTTGCTCCGCATGAAACAGACCGGCCGAATATAGACAGGCTGGTTAAGCTTTTCAGAACAAAGGTTGTAAGGCTGTCGGAGTTTTCAGAAAGTGACGCTGATGCCAGGGTAATGATAATAGACAGCATAGGCCTGCTCGGTCCTGCATACAGGTATGCTTACGTCGCTGAGGTGGGCGGAGGATTTGGAAAGGGGATACATAATATCCTTGAGGCAGCCTGCTGGGGAATACCTGTAATGTTCGGTCCAAACTATAAAAAATTCAGGGAGGCAGTAGATTTAATTAATCAGAACGGGGCAAAAACTTTCAAATCGTCAGAAGAATTTTCCTCTCTGCTTGAAAGATGGCTGTCGGATGATGCATTTTACTTAAAATCAGCTAAGACGGCATCGCTATATGTTAGTAAAAATACCGGAGCAACAAGCATAATTTTGTCAGTAATCAAAGAAAAAGATATTAACTTTTAGCTTTGAAAACTTGTTATTAAGAAACAAAATGCCTTTAGTTCTGTTTTTTAAAGATGATGTATATTAAAGCTCCGGAAATATTGGCGGAATGATTGTGTAAAGGTCATTATATTAATTAATTAGAAATCAGATTTAAGATAATTATTAACGTTAAATTTTTATTTATGGTAAAACTAGTTACTCGGTTTTTAACGGTGATATCTTTCCTGCTTGTTACAGTGCTTATGTACGGGCAGGGATCGACAACATCATCAATGAGTGGCAGGATTTCTGACGGTCAGGGTGAACCTCTCCCGGGAGCCAGTATCGTAGCCGTTCACGTACCTTCCGGTACTACTTATGGTGCCTCTGCAAATGCCCAGGGGATGTTTTCAATCCAGGGTATGCGCCCGGGTGGGCCGTACAGGATTGAGTCCTCATTCATAGGGTTTTCAAAGAAAACCTTTACGGATGTCAACCTTCTGCTTGGCGAGAATTATGTTTTCAACACATCGCTTACCGAATCGAGTACCGAGCTCAATGAGGTTATTGTGGTCGGGACCAAGCCCTCGGCTTTCAATACCGAGAGGATGGGTGCCAGTTCAAACATAAACAAGCAGGATATGCTGCTTATACCTTCCCTTAACAGAAACCTGGGTGATTACACAAGGCTCTCTCCCTATTCGACGGGAACAGGGTCATATGTGGGCCGTGAGGCTTATAACACCAACGTCACTGTCGACGGGGCCAACTTCAACAATAACTTTGGTCTCTCGGGAAGCAATATGCCAGGTGTTTCAGGAGAACCCATCTCGATGGAAGCCATCGAGGAGATCCAGGTTGCCGTTGCCCCTTTTGATGTCCGTCAGTCGAATTTCACCGGAGCAAGCGTAAACGCAATCACCAAGAGTGGTACAAACACCTTCAGGGGAACCGTTTACGGGTACTACCGCGACGAGACTTTCAATGGCACCAGAATCCGCGACAAGGAGCTTTCAGTAGCAGAATCATCAAAACAGGTATTGGGATTCACTCTTGGCGGTCCTGTTATTAAAAACAAACTCTTCTTCTTCGTCGGTGCCGAAAAGGAGAATACCCTTACCCCGGGCAACACTCTGCTTGCCATGGCCCCGGGACGTGATGCTCAGGACCCCAACGTGAACTCAAGTGTTACCACTGAAAACCTCGAGGCTTTCTCAGATCTTCTCAGGGATAAATTTGGCTATGAGACCGGACGTTATGAGAACTGGGGAGGCGACAATGAATTCAACAATAAGTTCCTTGCAAAACTCGACTGGAACATAAACAGGGATCATAAATTCACTGTCAGATACAATTATTCGGCAAGTGAGACAGTATCACGGCCAAGCTCCAGCGGAGATGCCAGACCATCTCTCTCAAGTGGAAGAGGACGTCATGTAAGGCTCGGTGGTATGTCATACGAGAACTCCCAGTATTACACTTCAAACACGCTTAACTCACTTACCGCTGAACTTAACAGCCGTTTCGGACAGGTATCCAATAAATTTCTGGCAGCCTATACCATGTATGCCCAGCCACGTAAGACCACAAGCGACATCTTCCCCTTCGTCGATATCTTCGACGGCAGTGGTAACGTACTTATGAGTGCGGGTTATGAATTGTTCTCATATAAAAACAATATGGATAACAATACCCTTATCCTCACAGATAACATAACTTACCAGATCGACAAACACAACTTTACCTTCGGCCTCTCGTTCGAGCACCAGTATTTTGCCAACAGCTACCTTCGCCAGGGAACATCCTACTACAGGTTCAAGGACCTTGACTCATTTGAGAGGTATCTGAACGGAGAAGGGGAAGGTCAGTCCTATAATACAGATTATCATCCGCTTAACTTTGCCTATACTTATCCTATAAACGGCCTCACCGATCCTCAGTCGGAGCTTTCTTTCGGGCAGTTCTCCACTTATCTGCAGGATGAGTACAGCGTGACAGATAACCTTAAATTTACCGGTGGTGTTCGTATTGACCTCCCGATGTATTTTGACGGAGCCGTCGACAACCCTGCCCTTAGTGAGTATTCATTCAGGGATGGCGAAAAGGTTGACCTCTCGACCTGGCCCGATTCAAAGATCCTCTGGTCACCGCGACTCGGTTTCTCCTGGGACGTCCTTGGCGATAAGTCAGTCAAGTTAAGGGGTGGTACGGGTATATTCACAGGAAGGATTCCCTTTGTGTGGTTCACCAACCAGCCTTCAAACAGCGGAATGCTTCAGTACCAGCTTGTTATTAACAACTCCAGTACACCTTCCACGGCAAATGACCGGCTTGCAAGGTTGCCTTTCTATGCTGATCCGACGCAGCTGCTTAAGGATGAATCCATTGCCGACATCTTCCCGCAGTCTAATCCGGCAGGCGGCCGTATCGCAGCCATTGACAAGGATTTCAAACTTCCCCAGGTATGGCGTACAAGCATCGGTGTAGATATAAAGCTTCCACTCGACATGATGCTTACTGTTGAAGGAGTATATACTAACGATATCAACTCTATCTTTTTCGACAACATAAACTTTGCCGAGGCTGCTTCAACAATTGTTGAGGGTGATAACGAAAGGCCTTATATGTCAAATTATTCAACAAGGTATCTTACCTCTCCCTACACAGATGTTGTTATAATGCGAAACACCAATCTCGGACAGGGCTACTCGGTATCAGTAAACCTCGATCTCCCGAGAATATACGGCTTCAGCGGGATGCTTGCCTATTCTGCAAGCTGGGGTGAAGAGGTAACCGGTAAATCAGGTTCCGACCCCTTCTCAGCATGGCAGTACAGGCAGATCCTCAGATCGCTCAACACTGAGGAAACAGGTCTCACCCTTAACAACACTCCTCACAGGGTGGTTGCCAATTTAAACTACTCAATAGAGTATGCAGAACGCTTCCGTTCATCCCTGTCATTCTTCTATAATGGTTATCAGGGTAATGCCTATTCGTATATTTACAACGGAGACGCAAATAATGACGGGACAAGAGGTCATGAACTCATGTACATCCCTGCCAGTTACGATGACTTCATCTGGGCCAGCCCCGAAGACCTTGGTGCCTTTATCCAGTTTGCAGAACAGGATCCGTATATGAAAAAACATAAAGGAGAATATATGGTAAGAAACGGTGCCTATACTCCATGGAACAGCAGAATTGACATGAGGTTCATGCAGGAGATTAAGGTTAATACAGGTAAGCAGGTTAATGCACTTCAGTTTTCTGTTGATGTTATCAACTTCGCCAACCTTATAAATTCAAGCTGGGGTCTTAACCAGAACGTTGTCACAACTTCCCCGCTTATTGTCAACGGCCGCGATGCTGAGACAGGTAAGCTTAAGGTCAGCATGACAAAGATTGGTGGTAAATATGTTCAGCATTCCTTCCAGGATCCGACCTCCGTGGCCGGAACATGGGGAATCCAGCTGGGTCTTAAATACCTCTTCAACTGATCTGATATTTATTCCTGAACGGGGTGTCCGTGTATCTGGCGGACACCCCGTTTTTTTTATCTGCCTGCCTTCCTGAAGAATACCTCAGGAGGTGCTTATTTTATCGGCTGATCTGGCAGATACCGGATTTTTAACGCCATGATAATCAGACTCATAAGGCTATGCTTTCTGATTATCAAAGGATAAGGCTCAATAGTTAATAACTATAGTTGTTAATGTTAATAAAGTTGAAAATGTAACCTTGCATTGAGTTTTATGCTTGCCTAATTTAGCAATTACCCGCTTCAGGAATCAGTGGTCGATTAACAATAACATTATCAATATATAACACAATAAAAGCATATGGGAGATTTATTTGTCCGCGAGCCGGTCGTTTCATCAGAAAAATCCCCGGATGACATAGTATCCTCCGGGGCTGAAAAGAAAGTGAATATGTCAGAAAGTGAAAAGAAAATTGAAAAGAAGAAAGAAAGAACCATTTATTCACATGATGAAGCGGTTGAGGCAAGCATAGCTTATTTCAGGGGAGATGAGCTGGCTGCACGGGTATGGGCCAACAAGTATGCCCTGAAGGATTCATACGGAAATCTTTATGAGAAGACGCCGGATGATATGCACAGAAGGCTTGCGCGTGAGATCCACAGGATAGAAAGGAAGTACAGGAATCCTCTCCCGGAAGATCTTATATACAATGTTCTCAAAGATTTCAGATACATTGTTCCCCAGGGAGGTCCGATGACTGGCATTGGGAACGATTTTCAGATTGCCTCCCTGTCAAACTGCTTTGTAATAGGCAATCAGGGTTCTTCAGATTCCTACGGAGGTATAATGAAGATAGACCAGGAGCAGGTTCAGCTTATGAAACGCCGCGGAGGGGTTGGTCACGACCTTTCCCATATACGACCCAAGGGAACACCGGTTCTTAACAGCGCCCTCACCTCCACAGGGGTTGTCCCTTTCATGGAAAGATATTCAAATTCGACCAGGGAAGTGGCACAGGACGGAAGAAGGGGAGCCCTTATGCTGTCGATATCCATCAAGCACCCCGACTCGGGTAAGTTTATAGATGCCAAAATGGAAAGTGGCAAGGTGACCGGTGCAAACGTTTCGGTTAAGCTGACCGATGAGTTCATGAAGGCCGTTGAGGCAAAATCTCTGTTCAGGCAGCAGTATCCGATCAACTCTGATAATCCGAAGTTCGTCCAGGATATCGACGCCGTCCAGCTCTGGAACAAAATCATTCATAATGCATGGAAATCAGCTGAACCGGGAGTTCTTTTCTGGGATACCATCATCAGGGAGAGTGTTCCCGACTGCTACGCCGATCTGGGCTATGCCACGGTATCAACAAATCCCTGCGGTGAGATCCCCCTTTGTCCCTACGACAGTTGCAGGCTTCTGGCCATCAACCTGTTCAGCTATGTAAGGAATCCCTTTACAAAAGATGCCAGCTTCGACTTCGAACTTTACAAAGAACATATAGGTCTTGCCCAAAGAATGATGGATGACATTATCGACCTTGAACTTGAAAAGATCGATGCCATTATTGCCAAGATAGACGCTGACCCTGAACCTGAGGAGCTTAAACTTGTTGAGAAAAACATGTGGTCCAACATCCGTAAGAAATCAGGAGAGGGCCGCAGAACGGGCATCGGCATCACGGCTGAGGGCGACATGCTTGCAGGTCTTGGTCTGAGATACGGAAGCGACGATGCAACCTCTTTCTCAGTTGAGGTTCATAAGACACTTGCCCTTGAGGCCTACAAATCATCTACCTATCTGGCAAAGGAAAGGGGACCCTTTGCAATCTACGATGCAGAAAAAGAAAAGAACAATCCCTTTATAAACAGGCTTAAGGATGAAGATCCGGTTATGTACAGCAATATGGTCAAATTCGGCCGCAGAAACATTGCTTTGCTTACAATAGCCCCTACCGGAACTACCAGTCTGATGACACAGACCACATCAGGGATTGAGCCCATCTTCTCGGCATTCTACAAGCGCCGCAGGAAGGTTAACCCCAATGACAAGGACGTTAAAGTAAGCTTCCGCGACGAGGTGGGTGACTCATGGGAGGAATTCAATGTCTTTCATCATAAGTTTGTCGACTGGCTCAGACTTAATGGCTATGATCCCGACGCGGTTAACCGCATGAACGACCAGGAGATAGAAGACGTTATTGAAAAATCGCCCTATTACAAGGCTACTGCAAATGATGTTGACTGGGTGGCCAAGGTAAGAATGCAGGGAGCCATTCAGAAATGGGTCGACCATTCGATAAGTGTTACAATAAACCTGCCCTCGGATGTCAGAGAGGAGATGGTCAGCGAACTCTATCTCACAGCCTGGAAATCGGGATGCAAGGGTGCAACAGTTTACCGCGACGGCTCAAGGAACGGAGTCCTCATATCGGGCAAGACCGAAGTGAGGGAACGCCCGAAACGTCCGAAAGTCCTCGAATGTGACATTATCCGCTTCAACTTCAATGAGGAGAAATGGGTGGCTTTCGTAGGGCTTAAAGAAGGAAAACCCTATGAGATATTTACTGGTATTGCTGATGAAGAGATCTTCCCCATACCTAAAACCATAATCAAGGGAAAGATTATCAAGGTAAAGACCGACGACGCCAAAACAAGGTATGACTTCCAGTATACAGATAAGTATGGTTATAAGAAGACCATAGAAGGACTTTCACATATGTTCAAGCCTGAGTTCTGGAATTATGCAAAACTTATTTCTGGGGTACTCAGGCATGAGATGCCGATCCAGGATGTGGTTAACCTTGTTCAGTCTCTGAAGCTCGACAGCGAATCGATCAACAACTGGAAAAACGGAGTTGAAAGGGCTCTCAAGAAGTATATTCCCAACGGCACCAAAGCCAAGGGGAAATGCACCGAGTGCGATTCAGAGAACCTGGTATACGAGGAGGGCTGCCTGATCTGCAAGGACTGCGGATCATCAAAATGCGGATGATAACAGTGTAATTATATATAAAAGCCCCCGTGTTTTAACTCACGGGGGCTTTTTGCTGATTAATAAACATTGTCCCTGAGAAGTCTATCTCAACACCCCGGTTTCTTTTCCGACAGTCTCAAAAGCCTCTATTGCTCTGTCGAGATGCTCCTGCAGGTGTGCGGCCGACAGCTGGACCCTTATCCTGGCTTCACCTTTGGGGACCACCGGATAGTAAAATCCTGTAACGTAAATACCCAGATCGAGAAGCCTGGCGGCAAAATCCTGTGAAAGCTTCGCATCATAAAGCATTACGGCACAAATAGCCGACCTGGTGGGTTTTATATCAAAACCCAGAGACTTCATCCTGCCAATAAAGTAACCGGCATTATGGTGAAGCCTGTCCTGCAGGTCCCTGGTACCTGTCATCAATTCAACCATCTTTATCCCTGCAGCAGCAACAAGAGGTGGTATGGAGTTTGAAAAGAGGTAGGGCCTCGACCTCTGCCTCAGGAGTTCTATAATCTCTTTCTTCCCTGTTGTAAATCCGCCAATGGCACCGCCAAATGCTTTTCCCAGGGTACCTGTAATGATTTCAACCTTCCCTTTAAGGTCATATAGCTCAGTAACCCCCCTTCCTGTATCTCCCACAACCCCGGCAGAGTGTGATTCATCGACCATAACCATGGCATCATATTTCCCTGCCAGCTCTACAATCTCATCCAGAGGTGCCACATTACCATCCATAGAAAACACCCCGTCGGTAACTATTAGCCTGAACCTCTTGCCGGCTGCCAGCACAAGCTGCTTCTCAAGGTCTTCCATATCGGCATTTGCATACCTGAAACGCTCAGCCTTGCAGAGTCTTACCCCGTCAATAATAGAAGCATGGTTAAGTGAGTCGGAGATTATGGCATCTTCTGCTGAAAGCAAAGGCTCGAACAATCCTCCGTTGGCATCAAAGCAGGCGGCATAAAGAATCGTATCTTCAGTGCCGAAGAAAGCGGCAATCTTTGATTCAAGTTCCCTGTGAAGGTCGGTGGTGCCGCAGATGAACCTTACCGACGACATGCCATAGCCATGTGTGTCGAGAGCTTCCCTGGCCGCCTGTACCAGCCGTGCATTATTTGATAAACCCAGGTAGTTGTTTGAACAGAAGTTAAGAACCTGCCGTCCATTGTCGAGGGTTATTTCGGCACCCTGCGGTGAAACGATGACCCGTTCATTCTTGTACAGACCGGCTTCCCTGATTTCGGAGAGAACCTGAACGAGATGCTTCTGATAATCCTTATACATGATATTGTTAATGTTATTGGTTGCTGGTTTTCTTAAATCACGCCTTTTCTTCACGCCTCACGCCTCAAACCTTGATTTCAGTCCCAGTCGAGTATCACCTTCCCGCAGTTACCTTCTTCCATGGCGTCAAATCCTTTCATGAAGTCTTCAACCGGGAAACGGTGGGTGATAACCGGATTCAGATTGAGCCCGCCAAGGATCATCTGTTCCATCTTGTACCATGTCTCCCACATCTCTCTTCCGTAAATCCCCTTGAGTGTTATAGCCTTGAAAATGATGTCGCTCCATGGAACCTCAAAGTTGGAAGGAAGAATCCCGAGCAGGGAGATGCTTGAGCCGTTGTACATATTCCCGATCATCTCGATGAAAGCCTTTGGCGAACCCGACATCTCGAGGCCAACATCGAAGCCTCTCATCCCTAGTTTTTTAACAGCATCAGAGATTTTCTCACCCTTTGAAGGATTGACTGTAAGCGTGGCACCCATCCTTCTTGCTATATCGAGCCTGTATTCGCTCAGATCGCTGGCAACTATATACCTTGCACCGGCAAACTTGGCTATTGCTATGGCCATGCTCCCTATCAGTCCCGACCCCGTTACAAGAACATCCTCCCCGATCAGAGGGAAAGAAAGTGCCGTGTGTGTGGCATTGCCAAAGGGATCCATGATTGCTGCCCAGTCGTCGGGTATCCTGTGGTCGAGAGGTATCACATTGGAGGAAGGGACCCTTACATATTCTGCAAACGATCCGTCGATATGGACACCGATCCCTTTGGTATTTTCACATACATGTTCTTTCCCCCGGCGGCAGTTACGGCAGTGACCGCAGGCAAGATGTCCTTCGCCCGTGACCCTTTCCCCGACCCTGAGGTTCTTTACTCCGGCCCCCATCTTCTCAATTATTCCCATATACTCATGACCGATTATAAGAGGGGGCTTAATAGTCCGCTGTGACCACTCGTCCCATAGATAGATATGGAGGTCGGTGCCACAGATGGCAGATTTCCTGACCTTTATTATCACATCATTAAGCCCGGGTTCCGGAACCGGAACTTCTTCCATCCATAAACCTTTTTCGGGCCTGCTTTTCACAAGGGCTTTCATCTTTTTCATCCGTATATAATTTTAATATTTTAGGTTCCCGCATAAACGGGATAACCCATATGTATGAAAAATATATACATGCGTGTTTGTGTAAGAAATACATATGGGTTTCATAGGATGATTCTTTATAACGCTAAATTACTATAAAATTCCTGAGATTATTATTGCTTACAGCCTTTAAGGTAAAACTTGTTTTTTCTCCACCGGGTGTCATATCCTGTTTAAAATAGCGTGGTTTATCTATCTTTACGGTAGAAAAGAAATATTCAACATATGACACAGGTACGTGTACGTTTTGCCCCAAGTCCGACAGGACCCCTTCACATAGGAGGAGTAAGGACAGCCCTATATAACTATTTGTTTGCCAGGAAGAACAACGGGGTGTTTATACTCAGGATAGAAGATACAGATCAGACCCGGTTCGTTGATGGGGCCGAGGATTACATAATGCAGGCACTTGAGTGGTGCGGAATAAAGGTCGATGAGGGAATCAGGGAAGGAGGAGCTTACGGACCCTACAGGCAGAGCGACCGCAAGGAGATATACAGGCAGTATGCAGTTGATCTGATTGATAAAGGAGCTGCCTACTATGCCTTTGATACGGCTGAGGAGCTCGAGTCGCTAAGGATTGAAGCCGCAGGTGAGGGCAGAACATTCATTTACAATGCCGCTACCAGGGGAACGCTTAACAACTCCCTTACCCTTGATCCGGTTGACTGGAATGCCAGGCTCGACAGGGGAGAACCATATGTGATCCGCTACAGGATGCCTGAAGATGAAGACATTAGTTTTGAAGACCTTATAAGGGGTCATATTGTTGTGAATACAGGTACCCTCGACGATAAGGTGTTGTTCAAATCGGATGGTATGCCCACCTACCATCTTGCAAATATTGTCGATGACTACCTGATGAAGATCTCTCATGTCATCAGGGGTGAGGAGTGGCTGCCTTCCCTTCCGCTTCATGTAATGCTTTACAGGTCTTTTGGCTGGCAGGCACCTCTTTTTGCCCATCTTCCCCTGCTCCTGAAACCCGATGGCAAAGGGAAACTGAGCAAGAGAGATGGAGATAAAATGGGTTTTCCCGTGTTTCCTTTGTTCTGGCCTTATGGCGAAACGGCACGGGGATACAGGGAAGACGGTTATTACCCCGATGCTTTTGTAAATATGCTTGCCCTGCTGGGATGGAACCCGGGGACTGAACAGGAAATATTTTCGATGGATGAACTTATTGAGGCCTTTTCACTTGAAAGGGTTGGTAAATCAGGATCGAGGTTCGATCCCGAGAAAGCCCGGTGGTTTAACCATCAGTACCTCATGAAGCAGAGCGATAACACCCTGGCCATAGAATTCAGGGAACAACTGCGGAGCAAAGGCTACCATATGGATATTGTACGGCTCGAAAGGGTTGTTGCCCTGGTCAGGGAAAGGATAAGCTTTGTTAATGAGCTCTGGGATCAGGCCGACTTCTTCTTCCAGGCTCCTGAGTCATACGATAGTGATACAATAAGGAAGCGCTGGAAGGATGATACGGCCGGGCAGCTGACAGAACTTAAGGGAATACTTGAGAATGTCAGGGAGTTCAGCCCGGCTGAGACAGAGAATGCTGTAAAACAATGGATATCTGAGAAATCATATAACACAGGTGCCATCATGAATGCCCTTCGCCTGGTGATTGTAGGAGCTTCCAGGGGGCCTCATATCTTCGATATTATATGCTGGATCGGAAGGGATGATACCCTGACACGAATAAGTAAAGGAGTTGCACTTATCCCGCAGTTATTGAAATGAATCTTCCACGGCCGGATGATTATATAGACATTCACACTCATGGTTCTCAACCTGGGCCCGGACTGTTTGTTGTAAACACCCTTATGGTCCATGAAAATAACACTTTTATCGCTGCTCCCGGTGTAGCCTGGTGTGCAGGTATCCATCCCTGGCATCTGAGCCTGGATAACAGTGAGATTCTCTGGAACAGGCTTTTGAAACTGGCCGATGACCCGGATCTTTTTGCCATAGGAGAAGCAGGATTTGACCGGCTCAGAGGTCCTTCCCCCGAACTGCAGAGTGAGATGTTTTCCAGGCAGGCTCTTCTGGCTGAGAAGAAAAGAAAACCCCTGGTTATTCATTGTGTCAAGGCATGGGAAGAGTTGCTGGCTGAACATAGTAAGATCACTCCCTCTGTTCCCTGGCTTGTTCATGGATTCAGGGGAAGCAGGGAGCTGGCCATGCAGCTTGTATCAAGAAATATTTTCCTGTCGTTCTGGTTTGACTTTGTCAAACGACCCGCCGCAACCGGGATACTGCTGGCAGTACCGCGTGAGAAAATCTTTCTCGAAACAGATGGATCGGGAACCGACATTGGTGATATTTACAAAAAGGTTGCTGCTGACCTAATCCTTTCCGTTGAAGGGTTGAAAACACTTATTTACAACAACTTTATGGTATTTGCAGGACAGCCTTCACGTAGGGAGCCGGCATGACAAATATGAATATGTAAAACTGATGGAGAACTGGCAGTCGCGAAGTGAATTGTTGCTGGGAAAAGAAGCACTGGGCAGACTTGGAAATTCGAGGGTCATGGTGGCCGGACTGGGAGGTGTTGGTGCTTTTGCAGCAGAAATGATATGCAGGGCCGGAGTAGGTCATATCACAATTGTTGACGGTGATACGGTGCATGAATCAAACAGAAACCGGCAGCTGCCGGCTCTTAAGAGTACAGAAGGTAAGCCTAAGGCAAGGGTTCTGGAAGAAAGGCTGAAGGATATAAATCCTGCAGTCAGCCTGACTGTTATTGAGGAGTTTATCCGCGATGAGCGTATGACAGAGGTCCTGGATGCCGGATTTGATTATGTTGTTGATGCCATCGACACTCTCTCGCCCAAAGTATTCCTTATCTGGCATTCAGTACTTAAGAAATATCCCCTTGTGAGTTCAATGGGAGCAGGAGGGAAATATGATCCTACAGCAGTAGCTATCGCTGATATCTCACAGACCACGGGTTGCACTCTTGCCCGTATAGTAAGGAAGAGACTTCACCGCCTGGGCATCAGGGAGGGTTTCACAGCTGTATATTCTCCCGAACCTGTCGATAAATCAAAGATACTTGAGGTCAGTGGCGAAAGGAACAAGGCCTCGGTTGTCGGAACAGTATCCTACATGCCTGCTGCCTTCGGAATTGCCTGTGCTTCCGTGGTGATACGCGATCTGGCCGGTATAAGGAGATAAAGAGCTAACTCTCTTTCCCGTTTGTTTTTTTGAAGATGAAGTATGCCGGTATTCCGACAGCTACTGTCAGAAGTGCCACTGACGATTCCATAGGCCTTTCCATAAAGGAAAGAACAAGTATCATGATTCCTGCAGCCATGTAGATTACCTGGGTGAAGGGGAAACCCTTTATCCTCATTGCAGAAGGGTTTCTTCTTCTGAGTATCCATATGCCTGCAACCGACAAAAGCGGGAATATACCAAGA
Source organism: uncultured Rikenellaceae bacterium (assembly GCA_964642615.1). Lineage (GTDB taxonomy): Bacteria > Bacteroidota > Bacteroidia > Bacteroidales > VadinHA17 > LD21. Next base: position 59,262 of record CAZXSW010000008.1, read on the forward strand.
GCAAAGCCCATGTATGTCAGGACCTGTTCAAAGGTTCCCGAAAAAACAAGAATAACGGCTATCAGGCACTGGAGCAGAATAGAGTTTGAAGGCACCAGGAACTTGCTGTGAATTTTTGCCACCGACCTGAAGAAAAGCCCGTCTTTTGCCATGGAATAATACACCCGGGGGCCAATAATAAGAAATGCGCTGAGTGATGAGAACAGGGCGAATCCGATAAGAAGGGAGAAGAGGATGTCGGCAGATCTTCCGAAGAGGTTTCCCATTGCCAGTCCTCCTACGGATATCACATCTTTCATCTCATTGGGTTTGATGCCGTATACATAAAGCATATTGACCCCGAGATACAAAATCATAACTATCAGTGTCCCCATTATGAGTGAGCGGGGGAGGGTCCGGGAAGGGTTTTTTATTTCGGCTCCAAGGTAGGTTGAGGCGTTCCATCCACTATAGGCAAACATGATCCACATAAGCGAAAGCCCTATGGTCTTCATCCCTGCCAGTCCCGATGGTGCTTTGTCTCCTGCTGTGAAATTTGATAAATCACCTTTCCCCGACATGAATCCGGCAACGACAAGGAGAAGGATCAGTGCCACCTTTAATACAGTAAGAACATTCTGTATCCTGGCACCATATTTTATACCACGGTAGTGGATAAAGGTAAAGACAAGGATAACGCTTATAGCCAGTAGTTTGCCGGTCATGGTCGGACTAATGAACCCACCGGTCTCAGCCCACAGTGATATTCCCGGCAGAGCTCTCATGAAATATTCGCTGAAACCGAGAGCTGAAGCGGCGATTGGTGCTGAGAACCCTACCATGAAGGAGACCCAGCCGCTAAGGAAACCATAGAGAGGAGAGTATAGTTTAGACAGGAAAAGGTATTCACCACCGGCACCGGGCATGGCTGCTCCCAGCTCACCGTACGACAGGGCCCCGCAAAGGGCAATGATACCGCCCACCACCCAAAGGGCAAGCATAAGCAGCGGATCGTTGAGTCCGGTCATAAGGAGTCCGGAGGTAGTGAAGATCCCGGCTCCGATCATATTGGCAACAACAATATTTGTAGCCGGAAAGAGTCCCAGCTTCCTCTCCAGTTTTTCTTCGCTCATACGATTGGTTTATTTTGCAGCTTTCTTATAACTTATTGACATACCGCCCCCTGCGGTGTTAACTGTGGTTTCGTAGTTCTTAAGACTCCTTACATACTCGAGGAACTGGTTTGCCCCGCCGTAATATCCTGACCTGCCACCCCTGTCCGATATGTTATGTGCAGTAAAGCATCCTCCGGTCTTTAACTTAGGATCAAGGTCGATAAAATAGTTTTTGTACCAATCCTTGTCGGCATCGCTGAAGATAAAGTCGAAGGGACCTTTAAGCTCCTTTACCATCTGATGTGCATCTCCGAGCCTTGCATCTATATATTCAGATAAACCGGCATCCCTGAAGTTCTGAAGAGCCTGTCTGTGCCTGTTCTCGTCGATATCGATTGTTATCAGCTTGCCGCCTGTCTTACTTAGGGCCCATGCGATCCAGATTCCTGAATGACCGGTAGAGGTGCCGATTTCCAGGGCACTTTTATAGTTGCCTTTTATTATCAGGTCATACAGAAGCTGTCCGTCAACTGCCGGAACATTCATGTCGTACCAGCGACGCGAATTCTCATTAAGGAATTTTTTTACCTTTTCATCCAGCACAGGATCATTCTTAAGTGAGGAAGTAGCCGGCTGACCCGTGCAGAAACCCAGGCTTAGGGTCAGAAGTACGATTGCCATAATTCCAGTCTTCGTTTTCAT
>CAZXSW010000009.1:0-25729 GCA_964642615.1 uncultured Rikenellaceae bacterium
CGCCGGACCCTTTCCTACCACGGGTTACCTTGCAAGAAAAACTAAAATGCTGCTTGCGCAGCATTTAGCGCATTTTAAGTGTCCGCTCCTGCTCCCGCCTTGCGGGATCGTCGCTGCCACTTAAAATACTACGGGCCACGTTTTCACGTGACCCGTTAGTTTTTCTTGCGGTGCGGACGGGACTCGAACCCGCGACCCTCGGCGTGACAGGCCGATATTCTAACCAACTGAACTACCGCACCAGGTCATAAATGCGTGGCAAAATTAATCCAATTTTTTATTATGCCAAATATTTAAGGAAATAAAATTTACCCCCTTTTCTAAGTCGTTGTATGTCACTGTTAACACTGATTCTAAAGGACAGGAGGGGACGCGAAGAAACTGAAATTGACCTTTCCGTAGGTCCTGTGCTCATAATAACCTGGACTTTTGCTGAAACTCATACCATCGGGATGTTCAAGGATAAGAAAGCCATTTTCCTTAAGAACCCCAGCCCCCAGAACCATGGAAGGTATCTCCTTAAGCCAGTGAAGATCGTAAGGGGGGTCAGCAAAAACTATGTCGTACTTCGATGTGCAGGTCCTGAGAAAGGCTTTGACATCAATATGGATAGGTTTTATGTTGTTGATCTCCAGTTCTTTTATTATTTTTTTTATCCCGGCGACATGCCTGAAGTCTTTCTCGACAAGATGAACATTTTCAGCACCCCTCGAGGCAAACTCAAAACTTATGCACCCGGTCCCGGCGAAGAGATCGAGCACATTAAGTCCTTCAAAATCAACACGGTTATTAAGTATGTTGAAAAGGCTCTCCCTGGCAAGGTCGGTGGTTGGTCTTGCACTGAAACCGGACGGAGGAGTGATCCGTCTTCCCTTGTATTTTCCGCCAATTATTCGCAACTCAATGAATTGAAAAGGTTAAGATATCTCTGCAATTCAGTTTCGTTGAATACATAGCTGAAGCTGTTATTGCCGTAGGGTTCGCAGAAACTTATGGTTCTTATATATGCAGAAAATCCGGAGCTTATGTCATCATATTTTCCGGTGCGCCCGCTGAAGCGGATTGTCTGTTCCTGACTTATATTCATCTGTTTGAATACATTCAGTACATAGTACATTATATCCGATACATTCCTGTATAAAAATGAATTGCAGTACTTCAGGGCATCGCTTGAATAGATCACCAGGGTGAAGAAATCCCTCTCGATGTGTACCTGAATGTAGTTGCCTTCAACCGGGCGTGCCTTACGGGAGGCATACCAGAGAAGAGGTTTGGTGTGGTGGTAAAGTGTGATGCCCGGGTAATGATGATCAAGCACTTCGGTGAGAGCTTCTGGTACCTGAAAAACGACAAAGGCTAGCGGATCGCTTATCCTGTTGGCCATAATCACCTGTCCGGGTTCGACCGTATGATTGAAGGTAAAATAGCTGTCCTTTTTTCCCGGATCGTAGAGAGCTGCTGGAATGATAGTCGATTTCCGCGAGGGAGTATGGATAACAAGCTTTTTATATTTCCTTTTAAGGAAATCATCTTTGTCTATTATCTCTGATATCTTTTCGGCATTGAAATTCCTGCCATCATCCGGTTCAACGGATCTGATAAGTACAAACTTGTTTCTCAGTGAATCGAGGATGGCAAAGCTTAGTCCATCATAAGCCACTGTCAGCGATAACTCATAGTTCTCGGTGGCATTGATGTCAAGGGTCTCGTCAAACAATTCGGTAAAGGGCATCTTGTATCTCACTTGTTAACTCACCGCTTATACCTCTTTTGCTTTCTGAGCTGCTACCGGCCATTTATCGGGTCAGTCAGCTTATGTCTGGTGAAAGCGTCTGGTATAATTGTAGCTTTATGACGGGGAGTATTTGCTTTCTATTGTTAAGTTTGTATCAGTTTTCAAACAAAATTAAAAAAATTATCCAAGCAGCAACCATGCCGGTCAAAATGCGTGAGACATTAATTTACAATGAGCTTTGCCAGAATCTGGGAAATGTTCCGACCGGCGACCAGTCAACCTCGCTCGAAAAACTTTCGGCCTATATTTGTGAGAACAGCAACGACAGGATATTCGTTCTTACGGGTTATGCCGGTACGGGTAAGACGAGCATAATCAGTTCGCTTGTCAGGACCCTTGATAAGCTAAGGATAAAGTCAGTACTTATGGCTCCCACAGGAAGAGCAGCAAAGGTTCTGGCCTCATATTCGGAACGCCAGGCTTTTACTGTTCATAAAAAGATTTACAGGCAGAAGTCTTCCTCAGATGTTATGAGCAGGTTCCTTCTCGACAGAAACCTTTCCAGGAACACCTTCTTCATCGTGGATGAGTCATCAATGATATCCAATACCCCGGGTGATACCTCGCTGTTCGGAAGCGGTAAGCTTCTGGATGATCTTATTGAATATGTCTATTCGGGTATTGACTGCAAGCTTATTCTTGTCGGAGATACTGCCCAGCTTCCTCCGGTAGGCTCACCCGAAAGTCCGGCCCTCGATCGCGCCAGCCTTGGGCAATACGGCTTTGGTCTTGAAAATGCTGAACTCCGTCAGGTAGTAAGGCAGAGCGAGTCATCGGGAGTGCTTATGAATGCCACAGCCCTCAGGCTTCAGATTGCAACCGGGGATCTTTCGCACCCCTCGCTTAACTGCAGCGACTTCAGTGATATAAAAAGGATTAGTGGTGAAGATCTTATTAGTGAGATATCGACGTCGTACGGTGAGTGTGGCCTCGAGGGCACCATCATTGTTGTAAACTCGAACAAGCAGGCAAACAGGTATAACCAGGGAATAAGAAACAGCATTTTCTACAGGGAAGAGGAGATTAGTACCGGTGACATGGTTATGGTTGTCAGGAATAACTACAGTGTGGCCTCCGGTGAAGACGGACCGGGTTTTATTGCCAACGGCGATATTGCCGAAGTGAGAAGGATAAGGAAATATGAGGAGATGTATGGCTTCAGGTTCGCTGAGATGTCGCTCAAGTTTCCCGATTATGACCTTGAGATTGAGTCGAAGGTGATGCTCGACGTGCTTCATCTTGATACTCCGGCCTTGCCGTCAGAGAGGAGCAGGGAGCTTTATCAGAATGTGCTGTCAGATTATCAGCATCTTAAGACCCGTAAACAACAGCTCAGTGCTGTAAGGGAAGATCCCTGGTACAATGCACTTCAGATTAAGTTTGCCTATGCCGTGACATGTCACAAAGCACAGGGTGGACAATGGGAGAGGGTCTTTATAGATCAGGGTATGTTCAACAGGACAGATATAACAACAGACTACCTGCGGTGGTTTTATACTGCCCTTACCAGGGCTACCGGCAGGGTATACCTTGTTAACTTCGCCGACAGCTTTTTCCCTCCTGAACCTTAATGCTCTCAGCCTGCTCAGGTTAGAGTCAGACCAGCTTCATATCACCAATGATTCCGTCAATTCTTTTTTCAAGAAGGCTTCCTGTATTTTCAATATCTCCGGCCGACTGAGGCATCATGCTGACGCTGAAGTAGAATTTGATCTTGGGTTCGGTACCTGAGGGGCGTACTGATATCTTAGACCCGTCTTCGAGGAAGAACTGAAGAACATCTGACCTGTTAAGGTCAATGGCGCTCTTTGTTCCCGAAAGGCAGTCGGTCGAAACAAGTACCTTGTAGTCATCTATCCTTACGACCCTGCTGTTGTTTATGCTTGCGGGGGGATTGTCGCGGTAGCCTTTCATCATGGCCTTTATCTCATCAGCTCCTTCCTTGCCTTTCCTTACAATATTTATAAGTCTTTCCCTGTAAACGCCATATTTAAGGTAGATCTCATCAAGAAGTCCGAAGAGATCAAGATCCATGCTTTTAGCCCATACAAGAACCTCGGCTGCCAGGGCGCAGGAGGCTACGGCATCCTTATCCCTGACATAGTCACCGGGAAGGAAGCCGTAGCTTTCTTCTCCACCTCCGATGAATTTTTCTTTTCCTTCAAGCTTTTTTATAAGCTCGGCAAAGAATTTGAAGCCGGTGAGGACGTTATAGCATTTCACGCCATAGCCGGCAGCTATTTTGTCAATGAGATCGGTGGTTACTATTGTTTTGATTATATACTCGTTCCCTTTAAGGAGATTCTTCTCCCTGAACTGTGACAATATGTAGTAGGAGAGTATCACACCTGTCTGGTTGCCATTTAACAGCACGAACTCACCCTTGCTGTTTACTGCGGCAAGGCCGAGCCTGTCGGCATCGGGATCGGTTGCCATCACCAGTTCGGCTCCTGTTTCCATAGCCCTTGCTATAGCCATTTTGAGTGCCCCGGGTTCCTCGGGATTGGGCGATTTGACTGTTGGAAAGTTGCCGTCGGGTTCTTCCTGTTCCGGCACTTTTATTATGTTTCTGAAGCCGAATAGCTTAAGAGCAGCCGGGACAAGCGGTGAGCCTGTGCCATGGATGGGAGTAAAGACAATGCCTGTATCACCGTATTTATTTATAAGCTCAGGGTTGAGTCTCATCTTAAGGACCTCCTTAAGGAAAAGCTCATCAGTCTCTTTTCCAATAATTTTAATCTTTGAAGGATCGGCTTTGAATTTTATCTCACTTACAGATCTGATGTTGCGTACCTCTTCGATGATGGCCGTGTCGTGTGGTGCTACTACCTGACCGCCATCGTCCCAGTAAGCCTTATAACCGTTATATTCAGGAGGATTATGAGAGGCCGTTATCACCACTCCGCTCTGGCATCCGTAATGTCTTATTGCAAAGGAAAGTTCAGGAGTGGGGCGGAGGTCTTCGAAGAGGAAGACCTCAAAACCGTTAGCCGAGAAGATGGCTGCCGTGGTCTCGGCAAAATATCGACTGTTGTTACGGCAGTCGTGAGCCACAGCCACCTTTATCTGCTGGTTTCTGAAATTTCGTATGAGATAGTTTGAAAGGCCCTGGGTAGCCATTCCCAGAGTATAGATGTTCATCCTGTTGGTTCCGGCTCCCATTATCCCCCTGAGGCCGCCTGTACCGAACTCAAGATCCTGGTAGAATGAATCAATAAGCGCTTTCTCATCATTGTCAAGCATATGCCTGACTTCTTTCCTGGTCTCTTCATTATACTCATTGCCAAGCCATTGCATGGCTTTCTCTCTGATCTCTTTTATGGGTATCATATCCGGGATTGTTTAAGTTTGGTTATGCATCTTACAAGGCTGTCTCTCCAGTGAGGGACAGTAAGTCCATAGGTCTCCTTTATCCTGGTTTTGTCCATTACCGAATAGACAGGGCGTTTTGCAGGTGTGGGATATCCGCTTGTCAGTATGGGCAGTATAGTGCAGTTCTGGCCCGTTGCAGCCACTATCTCAACAGCAAAGTCGTACCAGCTGCAGACCCCTTCATTTGAATAGTGGTATAATCCGGGGGTAAAGGCAACGCGGTTTCTTATCACTGAAGCAACAATATTCATGATTGCTGCAGCCAGATCGGCTGCATAGGTAGGAGAACCCGTCTGGTCGAATACAACATTGAGAGTATCTTTTCTGTCGGCATTTGAAATTATTGTCTTGACAAAGTTGTTGCCGAAGGAGGAGTACAGCCATGATGTTCTTATTACCATGGCAGGGCTATGCTGCAGGGCTTCCTTTTCTCCTCCGAGTTTTGACCTGCCATAGGCTGACAGCGGATTTACTGGCGACATCTCGTTATAGGGACTGTTGGATGAGCCTTCAAAGACGTAGTCTGTAGAGACATGGATCAGACGGCAGGAGGTCCCTTTGATTGCTTTAGCCAGGTTTCTGACGGCATGGGTGTTTATAAGTATGGCTTTTTCAGGTTCCGTTTCGGCTTTGTCAACGAGGTTATAAGCAGCACAGTTGATTATCCACCCGGGCTCCGTCTGTTGAATGAACTCACTTGTTTTTTCATAATCGGTTATGTCGAGGGTGTCGGCATCAGTAAATATAAATTCGTAGCCCCTGTAGTTCTCAGCTTCTGTTTTAAGCTCGTTGCCAAGCTGTCCCGATGCCCCTGTAACCAGTATCACTGCCATTTCAGATCAGTATCAAAAGTTATATTCGGCCTCTTTAAAAAACGGGTATCCCAGGTCCTTGTCGCTTATCAGAGAATCGCAGACTTCTGTCTGCCAGTCAATACCAAGATAAGGATCTTTTACCGAAATACCTCTTTCGGCCCGGGAATTATAGTAGTTGTCGCATTTGTACTGTATGATTGCTGTCTCGCTGAGCGCAGAAAGGCCGTGGGCAAATCCGCGGGGAATAAACAGCTGGTCCTTTGTGTCTGAGTCGAGGACTATGCCGAACCATTTACCGAAGGTTGGGGAGTCTCTTCTCAGGTCGAGGGCTATATCAAATATCTTCCCTTCGACGACCCTTATCAGTTTGGCCTGGGCGTGTGGTCTGAGCTGGTAGTGAATTCCTCTTATTACTCCTTTTGATGATCTTGATTCGTTTTCCTGAACAGGGTTGAAAGATATTCCTGCGTTGATCAGGGCTTCATGTTTGAAGCTTTCAAAGAAATAGCCTCTTTTATCAGTGAATATAACTGGTTTTATAATTACAAGTCCCTGAAATTCCGTAGTGATGGTTTTCATTATAGTTGATTAGTTTATTCCTTCGTTGCTTCCGGGTTCATCCGATGAGATACGGATAAGGTATTGCCCGTACTGGCTTTTTTTGATTGGTTCGGCAATGGCGAGCAGCTGTTGGCGTGATATGAATCCGTTCTGATAGGCGATCTCCTCAATACACGATGCCTTAAGGCCCTGCCTTTGTTCAAGGGTAGCGAAGAAGTTGGCTGCCTGGAGAAGGCTTTCATAGGTTCCCGTATCAAGCCATGCCATGCCTCTGCCGAGGAATTTGACCTCGAGGCTGCCTTCCTCAAGATAGAGCCTGTTAAGGTCGGTTATTTCGAGTTCGCCCCGGGGAGAGGGTTTGAGGGAACGGGCTTTTGCTGAAACAGTAGAGTCGTAGAAATACAGACCGGTTATTGCATAGTTGGATTTGGGTAAGGCCGGTTTTTCTTCTATACTAAGAACTTTTCTGTTCCTGTCAAATTCAACAACGCCGTAGCGTTCAGGATCGGTGACATAGTAACCGAAGACACAGGCTCCTTTAGTAAGATCGGCTGTATGGCGAAGTACCCCGCTGAATCCATGTCCGTAGAAGATGTTGTCGCCCAGGATCATACAAACCGGTTCGTTGTTTATGAATTCTTCTCCCAGTATAAATGCCTGAGCCAGACCGTCAGGTGAAGGCTGGATAACATAGCTGAGTCTAATGCCGAATGGAGATCCGTCTCCCAGGAGATCCCTGAATCCAGGCAGGTCCCTCGGAGTTGATATGATCAGTATATCTCTTATTCCGGCCAGCATGAGGACAGAAAGGGGATAGTAGATCATGGGTTTATCATAGATGGGAAGTATCTGTTTTGAAATAACGCTTGTGAGAGGGTGAAGCCTGGTTCCTGACCCCCCTGCCAGAATAATTCCTTTCATAGTCGTTAATTATTTGATTTTACTGAATGTTGTATTAACAGAATTTATCAGCGCCTTCCTATTCCGTAGTAGACGAAGCCCGCTTTTCTTATCTCTGCCGGATCGTAAATATTCCTGCCGTCGAACAGCACTCTTTCCCTCATGAGAGTGCTCATTTTATTGAAGTCGGGCAGGTGAAACTCAGCCCATTCTGTCATAAGTACTACGGCATCGGCATCTTCAAGGGTTTCGTAGTGATCGGCGGTATAGGTTATCCTGTCGCCAAGCTGCTTTCTTGTCTCGTCCATTGCAGCAGGGTCGTATGCCCTCACTGAGGCTCCTGCTTCAAGGAGTTTCTTAATAAGGTGAATAGATGAAGATTCTCTTATATCGTCTGTCTTTGGTTTGAATGAGAGACCCCAGATAGCAATCATCTTACCAGAAAGGTCGCTGCCGAAGTGTGAGGAGATCTTGTTGAACAGGACATCCTTCTGATAGTCATTTGCTTTTTCCACGGCTTTTACTACCTTGAGCTCATAGCCGTTGTCTTCTGCAGTACGGATGATTGCCCTTACATCCTTGGGAAAGCACGAACCTCCGTAACCGGGTCCGGGATAGATGAATTTGCTGCCTATCCTTGAATCGCTGCCAATGCCTTTTCTGACATGATTTATATCGGCACCCAGTATTTCGCAAAGGTTGGCTATCTCGTTAATGAAACTGATCCTTGTGGCAAGCATGGCATTGGCAGCGTATTTTGTTATTTCAGCCGATGCTATATCCATAAACAGTATGGGATGGTTATTAAGTACGAAGGGCATATATAGTCTTTTCATTACCTCTCCCGTTTTTTCGTTGTCGATACCCACTACAATCCTTTCAGGACGCAGGAAGTCCTCGACGGCAGCTCCTTCCTTGAGGAATTCGGGATTTGATGCCATATCGAAATCGGGACCCATGTTCCTTTTCTTCAGTTCCCCTGTTATCACCGACCTTATCTTTTCTGAGGTGCCAACAGGAACGGTACTTTTTGTGACAACAACCGCATAATGTAGAAGATATTTTCCTATATCAGCTGCAACGTTAAGTACATGACTGAGGTCGGCACTTCCATCTTCTTCCGGAGGCGTACCCACTGCAATGAAGATCACCTCCGAATCCCTGATCCCCTCAGACACATCAGTAGTGAAGGTCAGTCTGCCCTTCCCGGTGTTCCTCTTTACCATCGGTTCCAGTCCGGGCTCAAACAAAGGTACAATGCCGTTATTAAGCTGTCTGATCTTTTCAGAATCATTATCCACGCAGACGACGTTAACCCCGCTTTCCGAAAAACAGGTGCCTGTCACAAGACCAACATATCCTGTTCCTATTACGGTTATCTTCATATGTTGCTAAAATTTTGAACAGATTGAAATAACAATACAAAGATAATATAACGGGTGAATATCAAAAATGAGGCGGATGATCTGACAACAAAACTGTGCTTAAATGGCAATTAACCTTATGTAAATCTTCTACATAATATTATGACTTTTTCAAAAAATAACATACCTTTGCAACCGATTTTTTAATAAAATAATGTCTAACTTATTAATTTAAAGAACATTTAATTAAACCATGACTGAAAGCAAGAAAAAACCTGAAAAGAAGGTTGAAACAATCAGTGAGGATGAAAATCCCGTAAAAAAACCAAAGGTAAAAGACCTTAGGGAAAAAGCTGTGGCCCAGATAATTGATGAGGATGAAGCCATTGATGGTGTTGAATCACAAGCATCTGAGCTTGCAGAAGAAGAGGCCGAAAAGCCGGCCAAAAAAGAAATTACAGCCTCTGACTATGCCTTACCTGAGAAAAGAGCAAAAAGAGGGGCTGGCATAAAGCCATCGGAAGACAACGATCTTGACCTGCCGGTTAGCAGGGTGGCACATTTCACTCCCGCCACGCCCGAAGAATTTGACTGGGATAGTTTTGAAAGTGAAGAGCTTCATGGTACTTCCAGATATAAGGAGTACGAGGCACTTTACGACAAGACTCTCTCGACTGTTGCCGTTGACGAAGTGGTTACCGGAACGGTCATACAGATGAACTCAAGGGAAGTTGTTATCAACATAGGTTACAAATCGGAAGGTGTTGTCAGTCTGAATGAATTCAGATACAATCCCGGCCTGAAGATAGGAGATACCGTTGAGGTATACGTGGAAAGCCAGGAGGATAAAAAAGGACAGCTGCTTCTTTCACATAAAAAGGCACGTGCAATAAATTCATGGGACAGGGTTAATGCCTCCTTTGAGAATGATGAGATCATAACAGGTTACATCAAGTGCCGTACCAAGGGTGGTATGATTGTCGATGTCTTCGGCATCGAGGCATTCCTCCCGGGTTCCCAGATCGACGTCAAGCCTATCAGGGATTACGATATTTACGTTGGCAAGACCATGGAGTTCAAGGTTGTCAAGATAAACCAGGAATTCAAGAACGTTGTGGTTTCACACAAAGCGCTTATTGAAGCCGAGCTTGAACAGCAGAAGAAAGAGATCATTGCCAAGCTTGAAAAAGGCCAGGTTCTCGAAGGTACAGTCAAGAACATCACTTCCTACGGAGTATTCATTGACCTGGGTGGTGTTGACGGTCTTATTCATATCACAGACCTTTCATGGGGAAGAGTCAATCATCCTGAGGAGATTGTTCAGCTTGATCAGAAGCTCAACGTTGTAATCCTTGATTTTGATGATGACAAGAAAAGGATTGCCCTGGGCCTGAAACAGCTTACTTCACACCCGTGGGATTCGGTTGACCCCGACCTCAAAATCGGAGACAAGGTTAAGGGCAGGGTTGTGGTAATGGCCGACTATGGAGCTTTCGTTGAGATAGCACCTGGAGTAGAGGGACTCATTCATGTTTCTGAAATGTCGTGGTCACAGCATCTTCGCAGTGCCCAGGAATTCCTGAAGGTAGGAGATGAGGTTGAAGCTGTTGTTCTGACACTCGACAGAACCGAAAGGAAAATGTCGCTTGGTATAAAGCAGCTCAAGCCCGATCCATGGCAGAACATTGATGAGAAATATGCTGTCGGAGCACATCATAAGGCCAGAGTAAGAAACTTTACAAACTTTGGTGTCTTTGTTGAGATTGAAGAGGGAGTAGACGGTCTTATTCATATCTCTGACCTGTCGTGGACCAGAAAGATCAAGCATCCTGCTGAGTTTACTTCCATTGATGCTGAGATAGAAGTTGTGGTACTTGAGATCGACAAGGAGAACAGGAGACTGAGCCTTGGTCACAAGCAGCTTGAAGAGAACCCGTGGGATGTGTTTGAATCGCTCTTTATTGTCGATTCAGTTCATGAAGGTACTGTTGTTGAAGTGTTCGACAAAGGTGCCGTTGTTGCACTTCCCTATGGCGTTGAAGGCTTCGTTACACCGAAACACCTTGTAAAGGAAGACGGTATGGTTGCCAGGATCGAGGAGAAACTGCCCTTCAAGGTGATTGAATTCAACAAAGCCGCCAAGAAGATAATCGTTTCCCACAGCAGGGTATTTGAAGATGAGAAAAGAGCTGTTGCAGAAACCTCTACCAAAAAAGCAGAGTCTGAAGCTCCCAAAAAATCTCCGAAGAAACAGAAGACAAATGCCGAGAAGACAACTCTTGGAGATATAACCCAGCTTGCTGCCCTGAAAGAGGAAATGGAAGAAAAAGAAAATAAAGCTGGCAGGAAATAGAAAAAAATAGTTAAATTTATATAACAAAAATTTTAACTATGGATTTCAATATTGAGAACAGGAATAACAGCACTCTGATTCAGGTCAGGTCAGAGAAACTGGATACCCACATTGCCCCTGCACTGAAGTCTGAGCTGGTGCTTGTTTCGGGAAAAGGAGAGAAGAATATAATCCTTGATCTTGAAAAATGCCAGTACTGTGATTCATCAGGACTGAGTGCAATCCTGGTTGCCAACAGGCTATGCAAAAATGCCGGAGGTACCTTTGTTCTCTGCGGGCTTAACGAAGCTGTTGAACGTCTGATTACTATTTCCCAGCTCGATACTGTATTAACCATTACAGCATCAGTTGCAGAAGCAGAAAAAATGATATCATGAACTGAAAGCAAAGCAGGCTTGCCGATGACACTGACCATACTTGGTAGTAGCTCTGCCTTGCCGACTTCAGAAAGATTTCCTTCCGCTCATGTACTCAATGTGCATGAGCGGTTGTTTTTAATAGACTGCGGTGAGGGTACCCAGATGCAGATGAGAAAGAACAGGATTAAGTTCACCAAAATAAACCATATCTTCATAACTCATCTCCACGGCGACCATGTATTCGGAATTTACGGACTACTATCCTCCTTCAGCCTGATGGGCAGGGTCAACCCCCTGAATATTTATGGTCCTGAGACCTACTCCGCCATGCTGAGAAGCCATCTGGCCGATTTTGACATCAACCTGAAATTTGAAATAATCTTTACCCCCGTCAGTGGTAATGATCCACGGGTCATCCTCGATGACAGGCATCTGACCGTCACTTCCTTCCCCCTTGAACACAGGGTCCCGGCCTTTGGTTATCTGTTCAGGGAGAAGCAGGGAGAACGGAAGATCATCAGGGACTCTATTGAAAAGTACAACATCCCGCTCAGAAGCATACCCCTTATTAAGAAAGGGTCCGACTTTACTGATGAGACGGGAAGAGTTATAAAAAATGAGGATATAACCCTTCCGGGATCCGAAGCCCGTTCATATGCATATTGCAGCGATACCAGGTACTTCAGCAGGCTTCCTTCCTTCGTCAGGGGAACCGATCTCCTGTACCATGAAGCTACCTTTGATGCCTCTCTTAAAGAACTTGCTCTTAAAACAGGTCATTCGACCACTCACGATGCCGCTACTGTGGCAAGCCAGGCCGGTGTAAAGCAACTCATTATCGGACATTTTTCTTCACGTTACAGAAAGACAGACTCCCTGGTTGAAGAGGCAAGGACTATTTTTCCCGAGACATATCCTGCCATCGACGGGAAAACCTATGTGCCCGGAAAGATAGATTGTCAACCAGAGTAATAAAAGATTATTTATCTTTGAGTCCGTTTAAATTCTGTAAAGCTTGCACGAGAAAATTATTATCCTTGATTTCGGTTCACAGTATACACAGCTAATAGCCAGGAGAATACGTGAACTGAACGTTTATTGTGAGATCCATCCGTTTAATACTGTTATTGAGCCTGATGAAACCCTTAAGGGCCTGATATTGTCAGGCAGCCCTTTCTCAGTAAGAGATGGTAACGCCCCTTTCCCCGATCTTTCAAAGGTGAAAGGCCGTATTCCTATTCTGGGAATCTGTTACGGAGCCCAGTACCTTGTACAGAGTTCCGGTGGAGAGGTAAGGCCTTCTGCAACACGCGAATACGGAAGAGCCAATCTGGTCGGTATCGACAACAGCGACCCCCTGTTTGCTGAGGTGGAGAAGGGGACTCAGGTATGGATGTCGCATGGCGATACAATTATCAGCACTCCGGTCAGCTTCAGAGTAACCGGCTCGACTTCAGATGTAAAGGCCGCTGCTTTCAGGATTGAGGACGAGGATACCTGGGGCATACAGTTTCATCCGGAGGTGTATCACTCGACCGACGGGATGAAGATGATCCGTAACTTCGTCGTTTCTATATGCGGTTGCTCATGTGACTGGACCCCGGATTCGTTTGTTGAAGCGTCGGTAGCCGAACTTAGGGAAAAAATCGGAGATGATAAAGTTATTCTGGGCCTTTCGGGAGGTGTGGATTCCACGGTTGCAGCTTCACTGCTTCACAGGGCCATTGGCCGGAACCTGTATTGCATCTTTGTTGACAACGGTCTTTTGAGGAAAAATGAATTCAGTAATGTGCTGACATCATACAAGGGTCTGGGCCTTAACATAAGTGGCGTGGATGCTGCAGACCGTTTCGTTGGTGAGCTTCAGGGAGTAAGCGATCCGGAGGAGAAGAGAAAGATTATTGGCCGGGTTTTTATTGACGTATTCAATGAGGAAGCCGGTAAGATTCAGGATGCCAGATGGCTTGCTCAGGGAACCATATATCCGGATGTGATCGAATCGGTATCGGTGAACGGACCCTCGGCAACTATCAAGTCGCATCATAACGTGGGCGGACTTCCTGAAAAGATGCATCTGCGCGTGGTTGAACCCCTCAGGCTGCTCTTTAAGGATGAAGTAAGGCGTGTTGGTGAGGCCCTTGGACTGCCTGCAGCAATACTTCAGAGACACCCTTTCCCGGGACCTGGACTGTCTATAAGGCTCCTCGGTGAAATCACAGGGGAGAGACTTGAGATACTTAAGGATGCCGATGAGATTTTTATTGAGGGCCTTAAGAAGAACGGACTGTATGATTCGGTTTGGCAGGCAGGAGTCATCCTCCTTCCTGTGAGATCGGTGGGAGTGATGGGTGATGAGAGAACCTATGAGAATGTTGCGGTCCTCAGAGCCGTCGTCTCCACTGACGGGATGACTGCTGACTGGTCGAGGCTTCCATATGATTTTCTGGCTTCTGTCTCGAATGAGATAATAAACAGGGTTCGTGGCATCAACAGGATTGTTTACGATATAAGCTCAAAACCGCCTTCTACAATCGAATGGGAATAATTTCCCCGGTATTTATGCTATTATCGCACTCTTTCCCCTGCAGCCAGGCCTGCTAAACAATTGATGCCTGAATTTGTTGGTTATATTATATTTAAGCGTATTACAATACGGGAGTTATTATCCGGGCTTACCCTGAAAGACAAAGTTCCTGTAAAACAGTATTTGACGGATTTATTTAAGAATCCGGAATTTAAAATAAACACAATGAAAAAAAGACTTATTAAGATATCAACCCTTATCGCGATACTTGTATCGGTCTGGTTTACACCGGCAGTTTCTCAGGTGCTTAATGAAGGAACTTTTAAGATAGGACGTACTTTTGGCCTTATCGACGCATGGTATGTTGATTCGGTAAATATGGACGAACTTACCGAGAAGGCAATTGTTGAAGTATTGAGAAACCTCGATCCCCATTCAGTCTATATCTCAGCGAAGGATGTAAAAGAGATGAATGAGCCTCTCAACGGAAACTTTGACGGGATAGGCATTCAGTTTAACCTTCTGCACGACTCCATAATAGTTGTTGAACCAATAGCCGGAGGTCCCTCTGAAAAGGCAGGGCTGCGTGCCGGCGACAGGATCATCGAAATTGACGGGGAGAATGTTGCAGGAAAGGGAATCTCAACAGCCGGAGTCAGAACCAGGCTGATGGGAATGAGGGGAACAAAGGTCATCATCCGGATCTTCCGCAAAGGAGAACCCGGGATTCTGGATTTTACTCTTACCAGGGACAGGATACCTATAAACAGCCTTGATGCAGCCTATATGCTCGACGATGAAACAGGGTATATACGACTTAACAAGTTTGCTGCCACCACCGACAGGGAATTTACCGATGCAGTTGAAAATATGGGGAGAAACAAGATGAAGAATCTTGTGCTGGACCTTCGCGGAAACGGAGGAGGGATAATGGCGGCCTCAACTTCACTGCTCGAAAAATTCTTTTCTGATAAAAAACTAATGGTCTACCTTGAAGGCAGAAAGACCCCCCGCCAGGATTACACTTCGGGAGGAGAGGGCAGCCTTGCCTCCGCAAGGATAGCAGTGCTTGTAGATGAGGGTTCCGCTTCGGCAAGTGAGATTATTGCAGGTGCACTGCAGGACTGGGACAGGGGTTTAATCATTGGGCGGCCCACTTTCGGGAAGGGCCTTGTGCAGCACGGATATTATCTTACCGACGGATCAATGATAAGGCTTACTGTGGCCAGGTACTATACCCCGACAGGACGGTCGATACAGAGTCCGTATGACCAGGGTTATGACAAGTATATGGAGAACTACTACATCAGGCTGTCGAACGGAGGACTGTTGACAGGAGATACCATAGCATTGCCCGATTCACTAAGCTTCAAAACACTGGTATCTAAAAGGACAGTCTATGGAGGCGGCGGTATAATGCCCGATGTCTTTGTTCCGGTCGATACATCAGGCTATTCAGATTATTACAGGAACCTGGTGAGACGTGGTGCAATCAATTCCTTCGCCCTCGAGTTCTTCGACCAGAACCGGAACAGGCTCACATCAGAATACAGACAGTTCGAAGACTTCAGGAAGAAATTTGCATTTTCAGAAAAAGACATTGCCGATTTCATTAAGGAAGGGGAGAAGGCAGGAGTAAAGTACAACGAGGAGGAATTCAATATTTCAAGGAAAGAAATACTTACTGTGCTCAAGGCCGTTGTGGCCACAAATATGTGGCAGACAAATGAGTATTTCAGGATAGTCAATGAGGACGACAAGGTAATTGAAAAGGCCCTGGGACTAATCTCAGATCCTGCAGCCTATAACAGGATTCTTGGTGGCAGCCAGAACCGGCCAGGACTCTGAAAATATTTATTATTAAGGAGTGATTTCCTTTACATAATCTCTGGCCGGATTTTTACGGTATAATCCGGGATAGATTAATCACAGAAATGCCGGGATTGTAAAAATTTCAGATACTATAATGAAACTTGTTGCAAAGACTCTTTACGGCCTTGAGAAGGTACTTGAAAAAGAGCTTATATCACTTGGAGCCAGAGATACTGTTCCCGGTAACAGGGCTGTTGTTTTCAGCGGAAACCTTGAAACTCTCTATTCGGTAAACTACGGCTCAAGGACCGCCATGTCGGTACTTATGCCCATATCAGAATTTACTATTTCTTCGTCGGATGATCTTTACAGGAGGGCGTCGGGGATAGCATGGGAGAAATACCTGGATCAGAACGATACTTTTTCTGTTGTTCCCGTTGTAAATTCTGAGCTCTTCAGGCATACGGGATATGCCGCCCTTGTTGTTAAGGATGCACTTGCCGACAGGTTCAGGAAGATAAGCGGTTCGCGGCCCTCGGTTGACAATACCGACCCGGTCATTCTTATTAACCTCCACATTAGTCATAACAGGGTAACCATCAGTCTCGATTCGTCGGGTATACCACTTTATAAGAGAGGTTACAGGGTTGATCAGGGTCTGGCTCCCCTTAATGAGGTACTGGCAGCCGGTATGATAATGATGTCGGGATGGGACTGTAAGATGCCCCTCTTAGATCCTATGTGCGGATCGGGAACCATTGCCGTGGAGGCTGCCCTTCTTGCCGGGAGGATACCTCCGGGAAGGTTCAGAGGATCATTTGGGTTCATGAGATGGAAAAACTTCGACGAGGAACTTTTTGCTGTTATCACGGGCAGGCTTAACGGAGCAGTCACTTCAATCAACGCTTCAATCAGAGCCGGTGATATATCAGAGGATGCAGTGGAATCGGCAGAAAGGAATATTGAGGCAGCCGGATTACATGGTGTTATTGATACTGAGGTGCGCGACTTTATGGATATGAAGCTGCCTGAAGGTGAAGGAATTGTCTTTCTTAATCCTCCTTACGAGGAAAGGATTATAACAGGCGACCCGGGGAAGTTTTACGGAAACATGGGAACCGCTCTCAAACACGGCTTCCCGGGCAGGGAGGTTTGGCTGATAACCCACAACCGTGAAGCTCTTAAACATATTGGTCTGAAACCCAAGGAAAAACATGTGCTTTTTAACGGACAGCTTGAGGTTCTCTACCTTAAATATGAAATGTACAGAGGCTCGAAAAAAAACAGCGGTGAAAATGCAGGAAACTAACCATTCGTCACAGCCAGAGATGTCATTGTCAAAATGAACCTGTTTTTTTTACATCTATCTTGTGCAGGAAGGTTATAATTTGATAACTTCATATTTTTATTATATTTGTTTTCGTAAAAAATGACCCATCAAACAGAAGCTTAAATGAGCTTTAATATAGAGACCTATTTCACAGATCAGGCTAAAGGCACACAGGTTCTGTATTACAGTGGTAATATTGATCCTGATGTCATTAACCAGGTTCTGGATACCGCTGAGGAAAAGCTGGCCCTTGCAAAGGAACAGCCAAAGCTCAGGAAGCGGGTATATAATGTGCTCGTTGAAAGTCTTCAGAATCTTTACCATCATGCTGATAAGGTTCCCGGTGATTTCCCGGATCAGACACCGGAGAAATTTGCAATTATTACCCTGATAAAAAACCAAAGGGGTTATAACATAATAACCGGTAATTTCATCCTGTCAAAGAACATCGAGAAACTCGAAGAGAAGTTAATGAGAATAAACAGGTCGACCCATGAGGAGATAAAGGAGCTGTACAAGTTCATTCTCAATCACCAGAGGATATCTGAAAAGGGAGGCGGCGGACTTGGACTTGTTGATATTGCACGAAAAACCGGGAACAAGCTGGAATACACATTCAGGTCATATGATGAAAGGTATTCGTTTTTTTACCTTGACCTTATGATCGATGAAGCTAACTGAATTAAATTTAAATTTTAACTGATATGGAGCCGATCATTATCGAAGGAACCCCCAAGACACCAACAATAAAATTTAATGCTTCTGAAGGTGTTTTTGAAATCAGCGGACGATCAATCCCTGAAAATTCCGTTGAGTTCTACAAGCCGCTTGTAGACTGGCTTGACAGTTACAAGGTTGAACCACGCGATAAAACAGTCGTCAATATAAGACTGGAGTATTTCAACACAAGTTCATCAAAGTGCATTCTGGATGTTTTCAAGAAGCTTGAAGCCATTCATAAGGCCAAAAACAGTGTTGAAGTAAACTGGTACTATGAGGAGGATGACGAAGACATGCTTGAAGCCGGAGAAGACTATGAATCGATTATCCGGGTTCCTTTCAAGATGATAGAGGTTAACCAGTAACAATTTCCCTGCCGGCCTGATGTTTGCCGGCCTTGCTAAACTAACCTGAGAGACTGTCTTTTTTCCGGCAGTCTTTTTTTTGTACCAGGATCAGTCGATCATCTTTGACTTATTCCCGGTAAGGGTTCCAACCATATCGAGTATGCGCTTGAGTACCCTGAAGTAAAGAGCAAGGTACAGGATGGCTGTCATAAACCATATAACGGCAACATTCACGGCAAAGGTTCCGGCATATACCCCGAAGACCTGTTTCCTGGGGGCATAGAAGTGAGCCCTTACGAAAGGGGCTGAAGGATCCATAAATACCGGTTCAAGCTTCCGGATCATCTCACCTTTGTAGTCAATGGTCTTCTGATCCTCGTTTTTTGCAAGTACCAACTCTTCCAGAGCCTTGTTGTAGTAGTTCTCCCTTAGCTTCTGAAATCCTTCCCGGTCCTCAGCTTCCATCCTGGTTATAAGTTTGTCTTTCTGACTATTGGCGTTGTTGTAGTAAGAGATGTAATAACTCCTTACAGAGTTAAGCCAGGTTATTGCTCCGGCAGCAGCATCAGCCGTTATACGATCGGGCACCAGCAGGTCGGCATCAGTGAATTTAATATCGGGCAGGATACTCATTTCCTTTCTTATCTCATTTGAAACGACAAGAAGCTTCTCCCTGAAGTCTTCGTCCCTGTAGTCCTTTTCGATTCCCGTGATTATTGATTCGAGATATCCTTTGAGCTCGGAATACCAGTAGTCCTTCTTATACCTGGCTTTACTCATGGCCTTGTCGTACCTGTAAAACAACCGTTCATAGCGGTTGTTGACAAACTGGTTAACCGCCAGGGCTTCGTATCCCCATCGGGCTGTTATAATCTCGCCATAGGCCGGAATGGTTACGGGAGAAGATATAGTAGGATTGAGTTTTTCAAATTTGACGAGGACCCCACTAAGTATTATCTGAGGAATAACAAGGAAGGGAATGAGAATATAAATTGTTACCACTGCCTTGAAGCTGTCTGAAATAACCAGTCCAAGCATATTTGCAGAGGCCCAGCACGAGAACAGAACCAGCCAGTACTGAAAGGTCATTTCCCTTATGCCTGTGATGGCGTTACCTATAACGACGAATGACAGGGCCTGTATGGCCGAAATTCCGAACTGGACAAAGACTTTTGACATCAGGTAGCTGTTCCAGCTCAGATTAAGAAAGGCTTCTCTTTTGAGTATCTTCCTGTCCTTGATTATTTCTTCGGCACTGACAGTCAGTCCCATGAAAATTGCCACAATGACTGACATGAAAATATAAACTGGCAGGTTGCTGTTGTCGTAAAGAGTGTAGCCTCCGTTTTTTATGCTTACATCAAAATACCTTATCAGGTATGCCAGAAAAAAAGCAAGTACGGGTGCTTCAATAAGGGTGATAAGAATATACTGGAGGTCAGCTAATTTGGAAACAAGATCCCTTCCTGTAAAAATAAACAGCTGCTTTAATTTGCCGGGGGTCCTGAAATTGATCTCCGGCAATTCCTTTCCTTCGTCATGCTTTTCTTCCTTTTTCTCGGCTGTATAAAGGCTGCTCCAGTCTTCGGGCGAGATTCTTCTTGTATCTGTAGGCTTTCCGCTTTCAGTGAAGACCCTTGTCTCGACAATATTGAAAATCTGTTCGGGGTTTACGTTGCCGCAGGCATAACACTCGCTTTCATTGTAGTTGGCCTGTCCTATCTTTCTCTTGAAGTATTCGATCGATTCGACCGGATTCCCGTTGTAGATCATGTATCCTCCGGTATCCATTATGATAAGTTTATCGAACATCTTGAAGATGTCGGAAGAGGGCTGGTGGATGACTATAAACAACAGTTTGCCTTTCCTTGCCAGTTCTTTGAGCAGGTCGAGTATATTTTCAGAATCCCTTGATGAGAGCCCTGATGTCGGTTCATCGAGGAAGAGTATGGCCGGTTCGCGGATGAGCTCAAGGGAGATGTTAAGCCGTTTTCTCTGGCCTCCGCTTATCTTTTTGTTAAGGGGTGAGCCGACCTTCATGTTTCTTATCTCATAAAGACCCAGGTTTTTGAGGGTGGCATCCACTCTTTCAGTAATTTCTTCTCCGCTGAGGTCGTCGAAACAGAGGCGGGCATTGTACCATAGGTTCTCAAAAACTGTCAGGTCTTCTATTAGAAGGTCATCCTGTGAGACATAACCTATAAGTCCCTTGATTTTTGCGTTTTCCCTGTGAATACTTATCCCGTTAATAAGTACTTCCCCGTTGCTCGGCGGATTGGTCCCGTTGAGGACACTCAGAAGTGTCGATTTTCCGGCTCCGCTCGACCCCATGATGCCTACCATTCTTCCCGATTCCCCTGTGAAGCTCATCTGGTGGATCCCGATATGGCCCGATCTGAACCTGTATTCCAGGTCCTTAACCTCGTATACAACACCTGAGGACTGGAAGTCCTCCTTAATATACTGCAGGGTCACATCCCAGAAATAGACAGGAGAGATCTTGTTCCCTTTAATTGATGAGCCCGGACTGAAGGGATAAACCTTATCCTCTCGCAGAAGCTGGCCGTTCATGTTAAGTTCTCCGGCCGAGCTGTATCGTATGAAATAACGTGATACTGATGGTATGAAGAGTATCCAAATCTGCCCTTTAAGCATTTCGCGGTAAACAAACCTGCAGCCATTGCCCTCAGCTGCTCTCTCACCTGAAATGACAAGGAGGTTGGGTGTGGCCGGGACAATGGTGAATGGATTCAGGACGAATTCTTCAATACTGGTGTACTCAGAGTCAGAGATGTTAAGTCCTTCAGCAAGGGTTCTGATAAAGCCAAGCTCAAGCTGGCTTACACCGTCGATACCCGACCTGCAGAACTCGAGAGCCTGGATAACAACTACTATCCTCTGTTCCTGGTCGAGTTGTCCCTGCTCATTTATGTCCTTGCATAGTTTCCTTATCCTGATGGCAATAGATCCCTCCCTTTTTTCAGGGGTGCTTTTCTCAAGCTTCTTTCTTGCTTCAGAATACTCGTGATCGTATATTGTAAGGTATTTTCTTGTGAGTTCCTGGTTGAGAATGTGAAGGAGAAAAGCTTCAACAACACCCCTCCGTTCACTGTCGTCAATCTGTGGCCTTGCGATAATGGCGAACAGCTGCATCAGGGTTTCCAGGATCCTTTCACTCATTTATATCAGGTTTAAGATGCTCCTTAAGAGAGTATGAATTTAGATATTTGATCGAGATTTTCCTAATTATTATTTCCCGGTTCGCGGCGACCAGCTCTCTTTTTCTTAGGCTTTTCAACCGAGAATCCGAATTTTCCTATCAGATTGCCTGAGTCATAATATTTCCCATGTATGTAGCACAGCGGATCACTTGCCCTGAGTCTGAAAAGACCTGTCTCACTGTCGAAAAAACTGCTGTCGGCATTGACGGCAACAACCTCGGAGATAAACATGTGATGAGATCCCAGCTCCTTTATTTCCTTTACAATACATTCAATATTTACAGGCGATTCAGTTATTACGGGAGCGGAGACTACCGAGGCCTTTCCCGGGGTCAGTCCGGTTTCCCTGAACTTGTCATAGTCTTTTCCTGACCTCACACCGCACCAGTCGGTTACTTTCGCCAGTCGTGACGTTGTAAGGTTTATAACATATTCACCTCTCCTTTTAATAATATCATACGAATGCCTCGAAGGCCTTAGAGAGATGTAACACATGGCCGGATCGGAACATATTGTGCCGGTCCATGAGACTGTTACTATATTATATTCCGACGGTTCGTTGCCGCAGCTTACCATTACTGCAGGCAGGGGATAAATCATTGTTCCCGGCTTCCATACAATCCTGCTCATATCATTTGTTTTTTCAGACCTTTCAAAGATAATATATAAAACCCTTAAGAAGAAACGCACAACCTTATCATCCATAAAGGAGTGCAGGCCATGCTCTGTGTTGACATATTGGCACCGGCTCCCCTCCGGCAGGATGTCAAAAAGTCAGAGACGGGCAATGGCAGGTTATTTGCAACTGCTCCGGTAAAAAAGGCATATGAATCTTAATAATTTCACACTTAAGGCACAGGAAGCAATCCAGCAGGCGTTTACAATAGCTGCCTCAAAGGGACAGCAGGAAGTAGGATGTGCCCATATTCTTCAGGGGCTTTTCAGTCAGTCTGAAAATATAATGACCTGGCTCCTTAGTAAGCTTGGGGTCGACGAGACAAGGATAAAAAAGGAGACTGAGGGTATCATAGATACTTATCCCAGGGTAGGTGGCGCAGAAAGCTATTTGTCGTCGCAGGCTTCAGGGGCCCTGAGAAAGGCCGGTGACAATGCCGCAAGGATGAAGGACAAATTTGTTGCTGTCGAACATATTCTTATGGGGATACTGGAGACAGACGACAAGGCAGCCACAATACTCAAGGATTCGGGAGTGACTCTTAAGGATCTCAGATCGGCTGTAGGTGAACTAAGAAAAGGCGCCAGCGTCGACAGCCAGAGCTCTGAGGACACCTATGATTCGCTCAACAGATATGCGGTAAACCTTAATGAAAAGGCCAGGTCAGGGAAACTTGATCCAGTGATAGGGAGAGATGATGAGATAAGAAGGATACTTCAGATACTCACCCGGAGAACCAAGAACAACCCCATACTTATAGGGGAACCAGGAGTGGGAAAGACTGCCATAGCTGAAGGTCTGGCTCACAGGATAATAAGGGGTGACGTTCCCGAGGACCTTAAGTCGAAGGTTATTTATTCGCTCGATATGGGAGCCCTTATCGCCGGAGCCAAATATAAGGGTGAGTTTGAAGAGAGACTTAAGTCGGTTGTCAATGAAGTAATCAGATCGGATGGTGAGATAGTCCTCTTTATTGATGAGATTCATACCCTTGTGGGAGCAGGAAAGTCTGATGGAGCCATGGATGCAGCAAACATACTCAAGCCCGCTTTGGCCAGAGGCGAGCTCAGGGCTATAGGTGCCACTACACTCAATGAATATCAGAAGTTTTTTGAAAAGGATAAGGCTCTTGAAAGACGGTTTCAGGTAGTAATGGTCGACGAACCCGACAGGGCTGATACCATTTCAATACTGAGAGGTATCAGGGAGAAATATGAAACCCATCATAAGGTAATTATAAGGGACGAAGCTCTTATTGCGGCCGTGGATCTCTCGACAAGATACATCACCGACAGATACCTTCCCGACAAGGCCATAGACCTGATTGATGAAGCTGCATCGAGGCTGAGGCTTGAAATGAACTCATTGCCTGAAGAGCTTGATGAAGTTATGAGGACCATCACAAGGCTTGAGATAGAAAGAGAAGCTCTGCGAAGAGACGGAGACACCACAAAAGAGGAGGCCGTGGTACGGGAGATAGCCGATCATCAGGCAAAACGTGATGAGCTGAAGGCTGCCTGGACCTCAGAAAAGGATATGATAGAAAAGGTCCAGGAAAAGAAGGAAGAGGTGGAAGCCCTGCGTTTTGAGGCTGATGAAGCTGAAAGGAAGGGCGATTACGGACGTGTGGCTGAAATAAGATATGGCAGGATAATAGGACTTGAGAATGAGATTGCCTCCCTGAAGGAGATTATAGAGGAGAGGAAAAAGAAGGGTTCTCTAATCCAGGAAGAAGTAAGATCGGAAGACATTGCCTCCATCGTTTCGAAGTGGACAGGGATACCCGTTTCACGGATGCTTGAGAGCGAAAGGGAAAAGCTCCTCAGGCTCGAAGAGGAACTACATAAAAGGGTTGTCGGACAGGATGAAGCCATCAGCGCCGTGGCCGATGCAGTCAGGCGATCGAGGGCTGGACTGCAGGATGAGAAGAGGCCGGTAGGGTCATTTATCTTCCTGGGAACCACTGGTGTCGGCAAGACGGAGCTGGCAAGAGCCCTTGCTGAGTTTCTCTTCAACGACGAGAATCTGCTTACAAGGATTGACATGTCGGAATATCAGGAACGTCATTCTGTATCAAGGCTTATCGGTGCGCCTCCCGGATACATAGGCTACGATGAAGGTGGTCAGCTGACCGAGGCTGTGAGGCATAAACCTTATTCGGTGGTTCTTCTTGATGAGATCGAAAAGGCTCATCCCGATCTGTTCAATCTTCTTCTTCAGGTTCTTGATGAGGGAAGACTTACAGACAACAAGGGCCGTACGGTAAACTTCAGGAATGTAATTGTTATTATGACGTCAAACCTTGGTTCGGATGTTATAAGAGACACTATGGAAAGATGGGGAAACGACATGCCCGAAGAGGAGGAAGAGACTCTGAGAAAAGATATCCTTGGCCTTCTGAGACGATCTCTCAGACCTGAGTTCCTTAACAGGGTTGACGAGGTGGTGATGTTCAAGCCTCTGAGTATGGAACAGATAAAGGAAATTGTAAGGATACAGCTTGGCATAGTAGGCAAGCTTGTTCAGGATCATGATCTAAGGCTTGAAGTTACTGAAAAGGCCATTGAATGGCTGGCCGGAAAGGGATATGATCCCCAGCTCGGAGCACGTCCTGTAAAACGTATTATTCAGAAAGAGATAGTCAATGAGCTGTCGAAAGAGATCATAGCCGGAAAGGTACGGGATAATGATACCGTCCTGGTCGATATTAGTGAAGGCAGACTCACTTTTAAACAAAAGAAATAGGTGAGGGAAGCTTATCTGAACGACCTGATACACGCTTCGAGATCATCATAAATCTCAAATACCGTATGGAGGTGGAGGGCATGAAAGAGCTCGCAGACCCGCTCACCCGGGTTGGCGAATTTCAGGACGCCGAAACTGCTTCGTGCCGCCTTATGGAGTGACAGGAACAGGGCAAAACCTGAACTGTCGATATATTCAACTCCATTCAGGTCTATTATTACCTTGGAGTTGAGACTGGAAAAGACATTACCGACATCTTCCTTCAGCTGTTCTGTCGTGTTGGCATTTATTTTATCGACTGAGAAGGAGATGATATCAATTTTGTTCCTTTTTTCAATATTGATCATTTCAGTCAGAATTAAAGTCTGCTTAGCATTTCGTCAAGTTCAGCGACCGCAGCCGTGGCTTCGTTGCCGAACCTGTCGATATATGAGCGGTATTTTTCGGGGTACAGACCCTCCTTTGCCTCAAGTTCAAAGGTCTTTAGCAAAGCAGCCAGATCCTCCATTCCCATTATGGCAACTGATGACTTGGCTTTATGGGCAAGAAGACCGAGGGATGCATAGTTATTCACGGCCAGCAGTGATTCCATCTCCGAATGAATCTCTCCGACCTGATCGCGGAACATGTCAATAAGTTCTTTCATCAGATCAGCGTCTCCTCCTGCAACAGTCTCGAGATAATCAGTGTTTATGTATTTATATGACATATCAGGTTCTTTATCAGAGCTAACACAAATTATAACAAATTTAACAAAATTTTGGTTCTGAATACCAAGACATACCTTTAAAAGAGTTTAACAAAGTGCCGGCAGAAGAGTTTAACAAAGTGCCGG
>CAZXSW010000009.1:25829-57107 GCA_964642615.1 uncultured Rikenellaceae bacterium
ATACCTTTAAAAGAGTTTAACAAAGTGCCGGCAGAAGAGTTTAACAAAGTGCCGGCAGAAGAGTTTAACAAAGTGCCGGTTATATTTTAGGGAAAACAAAATATTGCTACTTTTATACTTGAAAAACCTTGTCTATACAGGTTCAATGCCGTGATTTCCCGGATTTACAATTGCAGGTGCGGGGGCAGGGGATGGTGATCCGGAGAGCTAAAGCCTGAAGCTTCCCCTTAACTGAAGAGGGAAGTTGAAAAGAGAGAGGTTTCTGATTAGAGGAAAAATAATAAGTCAACCTGATGAACCCCATATGTCGTGCAGACATAAACAAGTATGAAAATGATTCCAGGAGATGTGGGCTTCATCATACCATTTAAAATAAATTATTATGATGAAAAAGAGTGTCTTTAATAATTTCCATCATGAGGCAGGGGCAAGGATGATACCTTTTGCCGGTTATGAGATGCCTGTTGAGTATACCGGTATTAACGACGAACATATGAATGTCAGGGAGGGTATAGGGGTCTTTGATGTTTCCCATATGGGCGAATTCCGCGTCGAGGGTAAGGCTGCAACAGCCTTTCTTCAGTACATAACAACAAACGACGTTAATCTTCTTTACGACGGCAAGATTCAGTATACCTGTTTCCCTAACGGCAAAGGAGGAATTGTTGATGATCTTCTTGTATACAGATTCGGTACCGACCATTACCTCCTTGTTGTTAATGCGGCAAATATTGAAAAAGACTGGAACTGGTGCGTGGCACACGGTGAAAAGTTCGGTCTGAGGCCGGGCGAGGGACTTTACAATGACTCGGATAACATTGCGCAGCTGGCAATACAGGGACCTGGGGCATTGAAGGCGATGCAGAAGCTGGCTACTGTCAATATTACTGATATGGAGTACTATACCTTCAGGGTTATAGACTTTGCCGGGATTAAGGATGTTCTTTTCTCTGCCACAGGCTATACAGGAGCAGGGGGCTGTGAGATCTATGTCAGGAACGAAGATGGCCCGAAGCTCTGGAACGCTGTTTTCGAGGCGGGTCGCGAAGCAGGCATCAGGCCGGCAGGACTGGGAGCCAGGGACACCCTCAGGCTTGAGATGGGTTACTGTCTCTATGGCAACGATATAAATGATGAGACCTCACCGATTGAGGCTGGACTGGGATGGATAACAAAGTTCACAGATGGAAAGGATTTCATTGACAGGCAACTGCTTCTGGAACAGAAGGAAAAGGGTGTGAAGCGAAAACTAAGGGGCTTTGTTATGGAGGACAGGGGGATACCGCGGCAGCATTATGAGGTTGTAAACAATGAGGGGGAAGTGATTGGTGAAGTTACCTCAGGAACCATGTCGCCGGTACTGAAACAGGGAATAGGAATGGCTTATCTCAGTGAAGGCTACTGGAAGCCGGACACCGCGATCTTTATAAGGATACGTAATAAGGATCTGAAAGCCAGGGTGGTGAGTATGCCTTTTATTAAAACAAGTTAAGGCTGTGAAGTTTAAAAATAATAATGTTTCCCGGTTGCTCTGTTTGCTGGACAGGCGTTGCCCGGGGGTTTTTCATTAATATCCGGGAAATGGGTAAAAGAAATATTGAGACATGTTTCTCACCGGCACTTTATGAGCCGGGAAATCATAAAGACTCTGTAGTGGTTGTTGTCGATATCCTGAGGGCTAGCTCAGCTATCTGCACTGCTTTTGAAAACAAGGTTAAGTCAGTTATTCCGGTGGCAGGTATCGAAGAGGCAAGGGAATACAAAAAAAGGGGCTTCCTTGTTGCTGCCGAACGCGATGGTTATGTGCTTGATTTTGCAGATTTCGGCAATTCTCCCTTTAACTTCACAAGGGAGAGGGTGGAAGGCAAAACCATTGTATACAGTACAACCAACGGAACCGGTATTATAAGGCTGGCCTCAGAGGCCGGGGCCATTGGCATAGGATCGTTCCTTAATATAAGTGCCATGGTAAAATGGCTTGAATCGCAGGACAGGGATGTGGTACTTTTCTGTGCAGGATGGAAAGGCAGGTTCAACCTTGAGGATACAGTATGTGCCGGTGCCTTTGCCGAAAGGCTTCTTGGTGGCGGAATGTATTCAACAATCTGTGATTCTACCTTAGCCGCCCTTGACCTTTGGATGATGGCAAAGGATGACCTGCCGGGATATATTGACAAGGCGGCTCAGAGGACCAGACTGAGAAACAAGAATCTCGACGACTGCATTGATTTCTGTCTGAGTTTCGACCTGGCAGGGAGTGTGCCCGTAGTTGAAAACGGGATCCTTGTTAATAATAATTTAAAAATTTATCAGCCCTGAAACCATTTTTAGTGTTAACCAAATAACAATTTGTTAATTTTGTTTTGAGTTGATTCAGTCTGTTTTGTTTTAATAATAACCTATAAATACTATGAAAAAACACAATTTTTTTGCAGGCCCTTCGATATTAAGTCAGTACACCATTGACAAATCAATAGAGGGAATAAAGGAATTTGCAGGTACAGGCCTGTCGATCCTTGAGATTTCGCACAGGAGCAAGGAGTTCATTGCGTGTATGAACGATACCATTGCTCTTGTAAAAGAGTTACTCGAAGTGCCTTCAGGTTATCAGGTTATCTTCATGGGAGGAGGCGCCAGCCTTCAGTTTGCCATGGCTCCCATGAACCTTATGAATAATAAATCGGCTTATCTCAATACCGGTGAATGGGCAAACAAAGCTCTCAAAGAGGCAAAACTCTACGGTGAAGTCGTTGAAGTTGCTTCCTCCAAAGACAGAAACTACAGTTACATTCCCAAAAACTATACAGTACCTGCCGATGCAGATTATTTCCATGTTACAACAAACAATACCATCTTCGGTACCCAGTTCAGAAAGGAACCCGATGTGCCCATGCCCGTTGCAGCCGACATGTCGTCAGATATCTTCAGTCGTCCCTTCGACGTATCGAAATATTCTCTCATTTATGCCGGTGCACAGAAAAACCTGGCTCCGGCAGGTGTGGCTGTAGTCATTGTCAAGGAAGACATCCTGGGCAAAGTAAACAGGCCAATCCCGACCATCCTCGACTACAGAACCCATATCAAGTCTGAATCGATGTTTAACACACCTCCCTGCTTTGCAGTCTTTGCCGCCCAGCAGACACTCAAATGGCTTAAGGAACTTGGCGGTGTGAAAGCAATAGAGAAGATCAACATAGATAAAGCAGCCGTCCTTTATGATGAGATTGACAGGAACAGACTGTTTGTACCTACCATCAAAGATCCTGAGGACCGTTCGCTTATGAATATCTGCTTTGTTATGGCCGATGAATATAAGGAACTGGAAGCTCCCTTCTCCGACTTCGCCAAGTCAAAAGGTATAGTGGGTATAGCAGGACACAGATCTGTTGGAGGTTTCCGTGCATCAACATACAACGCTATGCCGGTTGAAAGCATCAGGGTGCTTGTAGATGCCATGAAGGAGTTTGAGACTAAAAACTGATAACCATCATTTAACAGGCCGCAGTAATAATTTTAAAAATTAATAACCCAGACATATGAAGATCCTTGTTGCAACAGAGAAACCATTTGCCCCAGTGGCTGTCGGACTTATCCGCGAAGTGACAGATGCAGCGGGCCATGAGCTTGTCCTCCTTGAAAACTACAAAAGTGTACAGGAACTCCTTTCAGCAGTGGCCGACGCCGATGCTATGATTGTCAGAAGCGACCTTGTCACAGCCGAGGTACTTGAGGCCGCTGAAAAACTAAGAATAGTAGTGCGTGCCGGAGCCGGTTATGACAATCTGGATCTTGCCGCCTGTACTGCCCGTAACGTGGTGGCAATGAATACTCCGGGACAAAACTCAAATGCAGTTGCAGAACTGGCTTTTGAGATGATGCTCTTTCAGGCCAGGGGAGGTTTCGCAGGAAAATCAGGAACCGAACTTCGTGGAAAGAAACTAGGAATTCATGCCTATGGCAATGTTGGAAAATATGTTGCCGAAATAGCCAAAGGTTTCGGGATGGAGATTTATGCCTGGGATCCCTTCGTGGATGAAGATACCATAAAAGCTGCCGGAATAAAGGTGTGCAGGAGCCGTGAGGAACTCTATTCAACATGCCAGTATGTTTCGATCCATATCCCTGCAAACGATAAGACAAAAAAATCTATTGGCTACGACCTTATTAAAACCATGCCAGCCGGTGCCGTTATAGTAAACACAGCCAGAAAAGAGGTTATCGATGAGGCCGGTCTTCTAAGAGTCTTCGAGGAAAGGTCGGATATAAAATACCTTTCTGATGTTGAACCCGAATCAAAGGCTGTGTTTGAAGAGAAGTACAAGGGAAGATATGTCTTCACAGCAAAGAAGATGGGGGCGCAGACCGAGGAAGCCAATATCAACGCAGGTGTGGCAGCTGCACGCCAGATAGTTGATTTTTTTAAAACGGGTAACGAGAAGTTCAGGGTCAATAAATAAAACCAACCAGGCAAAAAGATGGCTGTTGTAAAACCTTTCAGGGGACTGAGGCCACCCTCATCCCTTGTTAAAGAACTGGCCTGCCTGCCATACGACGTGATGAATACGGAAGAAGCCGCGTCGATGGCCAAAGGCAGGGAAAGCTCACTGTTACGTATCACCCGTTCCGAAATAGACCTTCCCCCGGGAACAGATATCCATTCGGAAGAGGTATATAAAAAATCGTTCGATAATTTCAGGAAGTGGCAGGATAACGGATGGCTTGTCCAGGATAAGTCACCGCACTTCTATATATATGCCCAGACAATGGCAGGCAGGACCCAGTACGGAATAGCAGCCTGCGCCTCGGTCGACGATTACCTGAACGGTGTTATCAGAAAACATGAGCTCACCAGACCCGATAAAGAACATGACAGGATGGTGCATATAAGGACCAACGAGGCAAACATTGAGCCTGTATTCCTTGCCTACCATGCTGTTAAGGAGATAGATGATATTGTGGCTGCAATTGTGGCCGGCGAGAAACCTGATTACGACTTTACAGCTGAAGATGGTTTCGGACACCATTTCTGGGTTATCAGGGACAGGGAAACAAACAGGACACTCGAAAAGCTGTTTGCAACTAAGGTCCCTTTTACCTACGTGGCCGACGGACATCACCGGACAGCTGCAGCTGCACATGTAGGGATGGACCTTAGAAGCAAAAACCCCTCACACAACGGGAAAGAGGAATACAATTATTTCCTGGCTGTTCATTTTCCCCATAACCAGCTGAGGATAATTGATTATAACAGGCTGGTAAGAGATCTTAACGGTTTGTCGCCCGGGCAGTTTCTGAAACTCCTTGAAAAAAGTTTTAATATCAGTGAAAAGGGAGAGAAGATTTATAAGCCACGCAAGCTTCACGAATTCTCGATGTATCTTTCAGGGAAATGGTATTCCCTTAAGGCAAAGGAAGGAACCTACGACAATAACGATCCCATCGGAGTCCTCGATGTGACAATTCTTACAGAACAGATTCTGACTCCAATACTTGATATACAAGACCTCAGAAGGTCGAAAAGGATCGATTTCGTAGGAGGGATAAGAGGCCTGGGTGAACTTAAAAGGAGGGTCGACACAGACGAAATGAAAGTTGCCTTTGCACTTTATCCTGTTTCAATGGAACAACTGATGGATATCGCTGACACAGGAAATATCATGCCCCCAAAATCAACATGGTTTGAGCCCAAGCTCAGAAGCGGCCTGGTTATACACCTGTTGAGGTGAGTAAATTCTTTCGCGATTCCATGTTCAGGTATCCCCTGAACATGGAATTTTTTTTGTAACCTTGCCTGTATTGCTGACACCCGTCATATGTAAAACGATAGAGGATAGTTAACTTTGAATACCATGAACTGAATAATGAGCAATATTACAGACAGTTTTAATACTCTGATAAAGGAGATCCCCAGAACGGTTAAACTGGTTGCAGTGACCAAGACCAGGACCGTGGATGAGATCATGGAGCTTTACAGGGCGGGACACAGACTTTTTGGTGAGAACAGGGTTCAGGAACTGCTTTCAAAGAAGGATATGCTGCCTTCCGATATTGAATGGCATATTATCGGACATCTCCAGACAAATAAGATCAGATTTATTGCTCCCTTTATTGGAATGATCGAATCTGTTGACAGTTACAGGCTCCTTAAAACCATAGATAACGAAGCCGCAAAGGCTGGAAGGATAGTCAGATGCCTGCTTCAGATCCATATTGCCGAAGAAGAAACCAAATTCGGTTTTACAATGCAGGAGATTGGAGATATGTTCCGCGATAACAGTCGCGGCGACCTTAGGAATGTTGCCATATGCGGTGTGATGGGAATGGCAACTTTTACCGACGATATGGAAAGGGTAGCTTCTGAATTTGCTTTTCTTAGAAACAGCTTCATTATAATCAGGGAGAAATATATGAATAATGATCCTGGCTTCAGCGAGATATCAATGGGAATGTCGGGTGACTTCGGAACTGCAATTGAGCAGGGAAGCACCATGGTAAGGATCGGAAGTCTTATTTTTGGTGAACGAAACAGGTAAAAACAAATGGCTATGGAAAAACTTGAAACGAAGTATCTGGGACTGACACTTAAGAGTCCGCTTATTGCAGGAAGCAGCAAACTTACCTCCACCCTCGGTCATGTGAAGGAAGCTGAGGATTCCGGAGCAGGAGCAGTGGTACTCAAATCTCTTTTTGAAGAGCAGATCAACTACTATATAAGCCAGATCCCTGTGTCTTCAGCCTACCCCGAAGCCGATGACTACCTGGCTTCATATACCCGGTCGAACTCCGTCGATGAATATCTCGATCTTGTAAGAAAGTCAAAGGAAGCTCTCGGAATTCCTGTTATACCAAGCATCAACTGCTATACCTCTTCGGGCTGGACAAGCTTTGCAAAAAACATAGAAGACGCTGGTGCAGATGCAATTGAAATAAATGTATTCCTTCTTCCTGTTGACAGGAAAAAGACTGCCGAAGAGACCGAAAAAATATATTTTGACCTTATAGCTAAGCTCAAAAAGAGTATCAGAATCCCGATAGCTCTTAAAATAGGATACAGGTTTTCCAGTATCCTTTTTATGATCGACCAGTTTTATATGAGGGGAGTTGAAGGAGTTGTATTGTTTAACAGGTTTTTTGAACCCGATGTGGATATAGAGACTATGAAAATAGTGCCGGCAGGCGTTTTCAGCAGGGAGCATGAGATGAGATATGTACTAAGATGGATAAGCATGGCCAGTGCCCAGAACCTCAGGATCAATATATCGGCATCGACCGGGGTGCACAGCGGTGCTGATGCCGTTAAGTACATCCTTGCAGGTGCAGACTCTGTCCAGGTCTGTTCAGCACTTTATGAAAAAGGTGTAAAGCATCTGAATACTATGAACCGGGAGATCTCGGAGTGGATGGACAGAAAAGGATTCGGCAATATATCAGATTTCAGGGGCAGGCTCAACTACGCCAACTATGAGAAGCCAGCAGTATTTGAAAGAACCCAGTTCATGAAATACTTCTCATCTCACGACTGAAGAAACGCTTATAGTTATTAATAACTACTGGCGGAGAATATCGATAAGCTCACCTGTAAGGGCTGTCCTGGCAGGATCGTCACTCTCCTTAACACCACTCAGAAGCCTTAGAATCTCTTCTTTCTGTGATTCAGAAATGCCTGATACAGATTCCTCTATAACAGTCAGACACTCGATAGCTGTGGCTAAATCTCCATTAACAAAGATTCCGGCCAGGTCGGTGGCATAGGCCGAATAGTCGAGTCCCGACTGCCAGCATGATGAAAGAAGCATCTGAATGGTGGGCGGTTTTCCAGAGGCCATAATCTGTCCTATCACCTCTTCACGAACCGACAAATCCCTGACATCATTTAAGAAATCACTTATGCAGTTTTGTACGGCTTTGTCGTCTGTCGAGTCGTAATGGTGCACAAGAGCCTCCACTGCACCTGAAAAAGGTTCTTCATCCCTGAGCAATTTCACTGCATTAATAATCTGCTCACTGTTGTTTCCTTTAAGCAGGATGTTGAGTTCATTTAACTTTTTTTCCGATCGGATCATCAATAATTATTTGATACAAAGTTAGGAATCATGTCAATTAGATTGCCGTGTTTTTGAAAAATAAAAATATTGTACTAATTTAGTCGGGAAATCATCAGGAAATAAAACCTATAATCATGAATAAGACTTTAAAAACTGGCTTCCGGATTTTAGCCGTGGTCATTCTTGTTACCGGTTTGTTTGCCAGCTGCAAATCCGGAGGTAAGAAAGCTGAAGGTGATGATACATCGCTGGATGTGCCGGTGGATAATCCCGCTATTTTTGATGATCTTAAAAATGCGGAAAAGATTTTCAATGCACTGCCTTCACCTCTCGAATCGGCCATGCTGGTTAAATCAGCCGGTGCCCGTTTTGATGACAGGCTGCTGAACCAGGTCGGAAATGCAAAGAATTATGTCACTAACAAAAGCATGGCCCTGAATCTGGGTATCTATACCTGTGATCTAAGTTTTGCCAGTTTGTACGATCAGACCCAGCTTATAATAAATTATATGGAGGCGGCAAAGAAAATGGCTGACGGACTGGGTATACTTGAGGCCATTCAGCAGGAACAGATTGACCGGCTTGAAGAAAACATAACAAATAAGGAAGTTATTATGGAGATAGTATCGGAGACATTTATGAATTCGAATGCCTATCTCGCAGAAAACAACCAGCATGCTATTGCTGCAATAGTGCTTGCCGGAGGCTGGATAGAAGGTCTGTATATCTCAACCAGGCTCGTTGATCCGAATGATTTTGCCGGGAATAAGCTGGTTGGAAGAATTATTGACCAGAAGCTTTCGGTTGATATACTGCTGGATCTTCTGGATAACAGCAAAGGCGATCAGTCAGTTGATGAACTTATTGTTCAGGTTGGCCGCATCAAAACCGTTTTTGACAAGGTGACTGTTGAATCGTCTGCCGTGACTCCTGAACACAACCAGACCACAGATGTAACAACTCTTAAGTCGGAAGTCACATCGGATATGAGTCCCGAAGTTTTCAGAGAACTCGCCTCGGTAGTGTCAGAGATCAGAAATTCATTTGTTAAATAACAATAGCTATGAGAATCAATAAATTTTTACCGTTTCTGGCTATATTTATTATCGCGGTCAGTTTCGACGCAGCTGCCCAATGCAAGGGGTTTGCAAAAAAAGTGGTTCTGCCCGAACTCGGATCCTATACCCATGATGGTAATTATCATGCTGCCGTTCTTGTTGAAGGAGAGGAAGCTGAACTTTACAAGACCTTTTATTCGGACATGGATTACAGGGTTTCGGTCGCTGGTGATGAGATGATCCCGGCTGTTGAATTCACGGTAGTTGATGCAAACCGGAATGTGTTGTATTCGAATAAGAATAAGAATTCCGGTACCTGGGATTTTAAACTTGAATCGAGTCAGCAACTAAAACTCATCGTCAAGGTTCCGTCAGCGGGCAAGTCAAATCAGACTCCGGCAAGCGGTTGCGTGGCAATAATGTTTGGCTTCAAAATAAATAAGTAACACCTGAAACCTGGAAATAAACCCATGCAGGATTCTTTTTAAGGGTCCTGCTTTTTTTATTTCTTTTTCTTTCCGCTCTTTTCAAGTTTCGGTGCCAGGAACCTCCCTGTATGCGACTCACTGCATAGGGCAAGCTGTTCGGGGGTCCCGGAAAATACCAGATAGCCTCCCATTTCCCCTCCCTCAGGCCCCAGGTCTATCACCCAGTCGGCACATTTTACAACTTCCTGGTTATGTTCTATAAGGATCACTGAATGTCCGTGTTCAACAAGTGCATTCAGCGACCCCAGAAGCTTGTTTATATCATGGAAGTGCAGTCCTGTGGTTGGTTCGTCAAAGATAAACAGGATGTGTCCGCTGTCTTTTTCCTGACTGAGGAAATAGGCCAGCTTGACCCTCTGGCTTTCACCTCCCGACAGGGTGCTTGACGATTGTCCCATTTTAATATAGCCAAGACCGACGTCAGCAAGGGGCTTTAGTTTGCCTGATATCCTTTTCTCAGTTTTCCCGGGATGGCTGTTGAAAAAGTCAATAGCTTCATCAATAGTCATGTCAAGAACATCATAGATATTCTTATCCCTGTATTTGACCTCAAGGACACTTTTCTTGAATCTCATGCCCTTGCAGGTCTCGCAGGTCAGTTCCACATCAGCCATGAACTGCATTCCGACCCTTATGATGCCTTCTCCCTGGCAGTCTTCACATCTTCCTCCCTCTACGTTGAATGAGAAGTGGGAGGCTCTGAAGTTGTTCTGGACCGAGGCCTGTTGTTCGGCAAACAATTT
Source organism: uncultured Rikenellaceae bacterium (assembly GCA_964642615.1). Classification (GTDB taxonomy): domain Bacteria; phylum Bacteroidota; class Bacteroidia; order Bacteroidales; family VadinHA17; genus LD21. The sequence goes on from CAZXSW010000009.1 coordinate 36,164, forward strand.
CCGGATCTCATCATAGGCTTTCAGATAGGTAACGGGGTTGGACCGGGTCGATTTACCTATAGGATTCTGGTCAACAAGTTCTATGCCCGTGAGAGAGGCAATATCCCCGCTTATATTCCTTAAATGTCCTGTCTTATGGTTCTCTCCGTTGATTTTATTTGAAAGGACCTTGTACAGGATATCATTGACAAGACTCGATTTCCCGGAACCACTGACTCCTGTTACTGCCGTGATGGTATGCAGGGGGAATCTCACATCAATGTTTCTGAGGTTATTTTCTCTTGCTCCCTGCAGATCAATGTAACTGTTCCATTTTCTTCTTACCCCGGGTACAGGTACAGATAATCTGCCTTCAAGGTAGGCTGCGGTAAGGGAGGGATTTTCGGCGGATGAGCCCGGACTTCCTATGAAGATCACTTCCCCGCCCAGTCTTCCTGCTTCAGGCCCCATGTCGATTATCAGGTCGGCGGCCTTTATTATTTCTTCTTCGTGTTCCACAACAAGCACGCTGTTGCCCAGGTCCCTGAGATCCTTCATAACCTTGATAAGAAGGTTGGTATCCCTGGGATGCAAGCCAATGCTTGGTTCGTCGAGAATGTACATCGAGCCTACCAGGTTACTGCCCAGCGAAGTGGCGAGGTTTATTCTTTGCGATTCACCTCCCGAAAGAGTCGACGACAGCCTGTTGAGAGACAGATAGGGGAGTCCGACATCAATAAGGAACTTCAGTCTCATAACTATTTCCTTCAGAAGCCTTTCTGACACCTTGTGATCGCCTGGTTTCAGGTTTACAGAGGTGAAAAAGGAATACAGATCTGAGATGGGCATAGACACAAGCTCGTTTATTGTTTTTCCTGCCACCTTAACATACTCAGCTTCCTTACGAAGCCTTGAGCCCTTGCAGCCCGGACAGATTGTCTTTCCCCGGTAGCGGCTGAGCATGACCCTGTACTGGATTTTGTATTTCTTTTCTTCAAGGTGTTCAAAGAAGCGGTTTATGCCGTAGAAATACCTGTTACCCTGCCATAATACCTGCTTTTGTTCAGGGGTGAGCTGGTAGTAAGGTCTGTGAACCGGAAAATCAAAAAGATCAGCAGAGGAGATAAGTCTCTCTTTCCATTTCTTCATTGTTTCACCTCTCCAGCATGCAACAGCATCTTCAAATACAGAGAGGTTCTGATCGGGGATCACCAGATCCTCATCAATACCTATTATCTTCCCGTAGCCTTCGCAGACCGGACATGCCCCTACGGGATTATTGAAACTGAAAAGGTATTCCGAGGGCTCTTCAAAGGTTATTCCGTCCTGTTCAAAGGTGTTTGAGAAAAGCTCCCGTCTCATCCCTTCTTCAGTTAAAACAAGAACCTGGCAATGACCGTTACCCGTATGGAAGGCTGTCTGGGCAGAATCGGCAGCTCTGCTCAGGTTGTCGGCTGACTGGCTGGTTACAAGCCTGTCGACTACTATGTTTATTGACTGTCCGGCACTGAACCCGGGGAAATCCTTTCTGTCGTCTATCTTCTCAAGCCTGCCTTCCGACTCGATCCTGTTAAACCCCTGGCTCACAAGAAAGCCAAAATACCCGGGTATTTCGATGTTTGAGGGGATTAATGAAGGAGATGTTATTATCACCTTCAGACCTTCGGGCAGCGACTGAAGAAAACTTACAACATCATCGGCCGAATCTTTTTTTACTTCCTTATCCGAAACAGGTGAATAGGTCCGGCCTATCCTGGCAAACATAAGTCTCAGATAATCATAAATCTCAGTGGATGTCCCGACAGTGGATCGCGGATTCCTTGAGTTTACCTTCTGCTCAATTGCAATAGCGGGCGGGATGCCGCTTATAAAGTCGACCTCGGGTTTGTTCATCCTTCCGAGGAACTGGCGGGCATACGACGAAAGACTTTCAACATATCTCCTCTGGCCTTCGGCATAAATAGTGTCGAAGGCAAGTGATGATTTCCCGGAACCTGATACTCCGGTGATTACTATAAACCTGTCCCTGGGAATATCAAGCGAGATGTTTTTAAGATTATTTACCCTTGCACCCCGAATCTCAATGCAATTTTGCATGCCACTACCGTAACCTTTCTGTTAAATTTCCGTTAAATGCCAAAAGTAATACTTTCGTATTTAAAAAAAATTGTTTTCTTTGCATTACTAATTTCAAACAATTAAAAGGAGGACTGCCTATTCAACAACTCTACTCTTGTAAATCTTAATTAATAAAGAGAGAGGTATGAATAAAAATTTATCCGATTATGAACTTCTTGAACGGTTCATAAAAGGTGAGCAGTCGTGCTTTGAACACCTGATCCACCGCCATAAGAACAAAGTTTTTGCCTATATAAGCCTTTATATCCGCGATCAGGCACTTGCCGAGGATATTTTTCAGGATACTTTCCTGAAGGTAATTCAATCTGTAAAGGCCGGAAAATACTACGACAACGGGAAATTTATCTCATGGGTTATGAGAATTGCCCATAACCTTATTATTGATCATTTCCGGAGGATAAAACAGATAAACACCGTTTCAAACGATGATTATGAATCTGATCTCTTCAATTCAAAACGATTTGCCGAAGACAATGTGGAAGATAATCTTGTTAAGAGGCAGATACAAAAAGATATAAGAAGGCTTATCGGTCAGCTTCCCGATGATCAGAGGGAGGTTGTGATACTACGGCACTATGCAGGTCTGAGTTTCAAGGAGATATCTGAAATAACAGAGGTGAGTATCAACACCGCCCTGGGGAGGATGAGATATGCCCTTATCAATATAAGAAAGATGATGGAGGAAAAAAAGATTAGTCTTACATTAAGCTGATAAAAGCACAATTTTTTTTCCCCGGGCACGTTTTATTGAAAAATGTAAAATGAAGCCTATGGGTCAGAAATTTACTCCTTTTCTTACTTTTAATGAAATTAAGACGGACGGAACAGATCTCATCGATGATGCATGGGGCTTTAGTGCCTGTTTCGGTGACGTTATGAGCCTGCTCGACAGACTCGATCCCGAACCTCAGAATGCATTGACCGACAGTCTTATCATCAGGATAAGACAGCAGATCTGAAAAAAACAGCACAGGAATAATTTTTCCTGTGTTTTTTTTGTAAAATATTATTTAAAATGATATATTTGTGATATCAAATTAATATTAAATGTCATGAAACAGGAACACTTGATCAAACCTCTTTCGGGTTATGTTGCTCTACTGATTGCATTTTTACTGCTTGGGGGAGCTATTGCCGGCTATGCAATCGATCTGATTCTGCCGGGTGTTATATGTACATTGTTGTTTATATTTATGTTGGGTGGTTTCACCGTAGTCAATCCCAACGGCTCATGTGTTATGGTTCTGTTTGGCGCCTACAAGGGAACCATAAGGGAAAACGGGTTTTTCTGGGTTAATCCTTTTTATATTAAGAGGAAGATATCGCTCAGGGCCCGGAACTTTGACAGTGAGCCTATTAAAGTAAATGACAAGATCGGAAATCCGATTAAGATCGGATTTGTTCTGGTATGGAAAGTATCAGAGACCTACAAGGCTGCTTTTGATGTGGATGATTACCAGCACTTTGTACTTGTTCAGAGTGATGCTGCCCTGAGAAAGCTGGCCGGGTTATATCCCTATGATAATCTTGAAGATCATGAAGCAGTTATGACTCTCAGGAGCGGAGGAGAGGAAGTGAATAATGAGCTGGAGCGTGAAATCAGGGAAAGGCTGGAGATCGCAGGGGTAGAGGTTATTGAGGCCAGAATCAATTATATTGCCTATTCTGAAGAGATTGCCAATGCCATGCTTAGGCGTCAGCAGGCCACTGCAGTCGTCTCTGCCAGATTCAAGATCGTTGAAGGTGCTGTGTCGATGGTCCAGATGGCACTGGAGCAGTTGTCAGATAAGAATATAGTTGACCTTGATGAGGAGAAGAAAGCTTCCATGGTCAGCAATCTGATGGTTGTCCTATGCAGCGACAAAGATGCCACTCCGGTGGTAAATGCCGGAACTTTACATTCGTAATATGAGCCAGAAAAAGCCATTTGTTCTCAGGCTGGACCCTGATAAGCTGAAAGCCGTTGAAAAATGGGCAGCAGATGAGTTCCGTAGTACAAATGGTCAGATTGAGTTTATCATTGATCAGGCATTAAAAAAATCGGGAAGATGGAAATCAGGATCCGGAAAGGCTCAGGAAAAGAGCAGGGAAGCTATGGAAGGCAGGGAAGAATAAAATATTCCTGTCCGAAGTGTGGAAACAGAATTGCTGATATAGGAGAGATAAGGACTACAGGCAGTTTCCTGACAAAGATATTTGATATACAGAACAGAAGGTTTACCTCTGTTACATGCACAAAATGCAGATATACGGATTTCTATCATATTCCAAAGAAGATGATAGGGGAGATCCTCGACTTTGTTACGACAGATTCTGCTACTGGTTTATGAAATAGACTGAATGGCAGGCGGCAACACCTGCCGTTTCAGTTCTCAGACGGCTTCCTCCCAGATGGACCGAAAGGAAGCCACCTGAGAGGGCAGCTGCTGTCTCTTCCTCTGTAAAGTCACCTTCGGGACCTATGAGGATTACGGCATCGCCAGACCTGGTGTACACATCCTTAATACTGCTCCTTTCGAAACCAGTATTGCAGTGGGCTATCATCCTTATACCGTCAAACTCTTTTCCGATGAATTCACTGAACTGAACGGGGGGGTGAAAAACGGGGCGGAATGTTTTAAGCGACTGTTTCATTGCTGAAACAATGATACTGTTTATCCGTTCGGTACGGATCATTCTTTTTTCAGTCCGGCTGCATATTACAGGTGTGATCTCATCTATCCCCAGCTCCACGCTCTTTTCGATAAACCATTCGGTCCTGTCTGTATTCTTAAGCGGGGATATCGCCATATGGAGCCTGTAGTTTCTTTTTCCGAAATCATTTATAACGGCTGTGATCTCTATCTTGCAGGCCTTTGGACTGGCTGTTTTTATGAATCCCTGATAGAGGTTTCCTTTACCGTCGATAAGCTGCACTGGTGTGCCAGCTGTTTCCCTCAATACCCTGACCAGGTGCTTTGATTCATTTTCATCGAGAGTATGGTAGTTGCCTTCAATATCAGGAGCATAAAAGATCTGCATAGTGTCATTTTTTCTTATCGTTGCTGCATCAGATCCTCGAATTTGTACGGTTCAGCCTCCTGTTCACTCTCAGTCATTCTCCTGAGGAAACGTCCAAGCCTGTCTTCAACAGCTATCATATAGGAGTAGGGTTCCCTTGTTGTTGAACCCGGATGTCTTCTTTCTTTCTGCTTTGCCCTCGATATGATTCTGTTGAATGTTCCGTTGCCGGCCTGAGCCATCATGACACCCCTGAAATATGAGAAATAATACCAGACCGACTCATTTACCTTAAGGTAAATATCGATCATATCACCCGATCGTCTTCTCTGGATCTCAATATAGCCTTCTGTATACAGGTTAACCGGGCGTCCGGAAATGATATTTATTCCTATCCTTCCCTCTGAACGAAACGAAGAAGTTGCTTCGTTCCATCTGAGTGTGACATCATTAAGAAGTATTTCCCAGGTAAGGTCGGAAGGAGGATTTTTGGATGTACCGAAAAGAGACATTTCTTCTTTTATCTTCTGCGCCCTGGTCTCGCCAAACAGGTTCCTCATCCCGTTTTCATAGAAAGGAGTGTTTAGATTGACTGGTTTCAGGGTTGTGGATTGACGTATTTCATCGGCCATAACAGCAAGGGCTTCGGCCGAGAAATGAAAGTCGAGCCCCAGAAGCGTGGTTATATTCACATCGGATGAATCAGTAAGGCTCACGTATTTGCCTGCAGTACCAATCGTTACAAGGTCGAAGTCGGTTCCCAGCGTTATCAGTCCTTCTCCAGAGAGTTCACAACCGCTCCTGTTAAAAGCCAGGAGATTACCACCGGCTGATGGATTTGCATATTTCTCCCTTGAGGCGATTACATATCTGTCAGCTGATTTGTCGAACCAGAGAAAGCCTCCTGCACTCACTACTGGCACATCGGCCCATGACTTCTGGTCCGACAGGAAGGCAGGATAAATATGTGCTGAGTCTATGTTAATAAAGGAACCGGAATATACAAGTGCGTTATCGGCGTCGCGTGGTTTTTCATCAACAGGAATAAGAATGTTACGGGGATCAAGCAGGGCATTGAATCTGAGGGAGCGGCTTGAAACCGTGCTGCAGTCATGGATTATACCTGCAGCCCCGCTGTATCTGAGCAGGGTTTCGCGGGCCGACAGGCTAACGTCGCCAGTAAATGAGAACCAGGGACTAAGCATGAATTCCTGTTCGGGAGGTATATAACCTCTTGCCGTAGTAGTGAGCGTATCCACAATAAGTTCAGGAAAGCTTATGTTCTGAATATTAAGGTTCTCTCCAACGTAATTATAGAGGCCACCTCCTGAATAGCTTTTGGTTGATTCGATGGTGATTTTTGCACTGTGAAGGAGATGCCTGTTATTTATAGCCACAAGCGCATTCTCAAGGGGTTTTATCATGGCCCGCCTGTTAATTATCATCCTTCCGTTTTCAGGCTGTATGAGGGCATCGGCAATCCGGAGGTAATTAATATTCTCAGCTTCAATATATTCTTCAGCAACATTATAACGTGCCATAAGCGACCTGAAGCTTATGGTGTCGTTGCTCCTGTTGGTTGAAAAGAAGGTCGGCTTTTCAGTGTGTGAAAGGCTTGTCCTCAGCAGTTCTTCCCTTGTAAGCAGCAGGCGACCGGTCTGGCCTTTCTGTTCCATTTCAAGTATCTTATCATCCATTCTGTATGTAAAATCCGTCATGGTACATATATACTGAACCTCGGGGAACATAACGACCGACGAATCGGTGTTCAGGTGAAAACTGCTTATCTTCTGTACGAAGTCAACATTGGTGTTGGCGTTTTCAGCGATAAAGGCATAGCCGCTTGTTGATGGCGATTTGAGAAAATAATCGGCAGTATCGGCTTTCAGCGAACTGGATGCGAAATTGAATCTGCCTGAGGTGATTCTCGAATCGGGTGTATTTATTATTCCTTCACCGTTGACACCCGATGGCCTGATTACCAGGCCACCGTCAAGGACAGTACCGTTCCTGTACATTTCAAAATTGTTTCCGGGGGAGTTGGATGCATGCATCTCATTGTTTTCTGTATGCCATCTGATGGTTACATTCCGGCTGTCAAGTTCAGGAAACAGGCCTGAACCGTCTTCAGCAACAGCAAAGGAGCTTGCCTGAGTCAGCATAGAATCGGGATATAACCTGAATTCATCAGAGGTCAGGGTTGATGAGAGATATCTGATCCGGCCGCTTCCTTTCATACCGCTTTTACTCATGCTCACCGAGTCATAAAGTACAGCTTTGCCGTCGTATATGCTGATTCCCTCCTCTGGCAAAGCCATGTTGAATCCCATAGAGTTGTCATCCTGGATGGTTACCGACATCCTTGTGGGTTTTATAATGTTTCCTCCATGAAGTTCTCCTGAGAGATTAAGATCGGCAGAAACAAAATGATCAATATTTTCATAGCTGAATGAATCAACCTTGAAAAAGAAATCATCCCTGCCATAAATGTTTTCGAGTCTGGACAGCTTGTCAAAGAAGATATAAGATTTATCTGTAGTGCTGATTATCGGATATTTGTCGAGGCTCTTTAGTCCCGACTTGTTGTCGGGCTCATCTATAAAAAGTTCAGCACTGCCCATCTGTATCGAATTCTCAATATCGCGGCTTCTCATGTTCCCGAATTCATCCTTTTCTCCTGTCTCCACAGCGATAAGTATAGAATCGATAGAGTTCATATTTATCTTGAAAGTATCGTAGTCGAATTCAAAGTCATGCCCGAAGACAGTGAAAAGTCCGGCTACAACAACACCATCGAATTTCATCTTTCTGTTTCTTCCAAGGGTCAGCTGTCTGTTGTAGGGAAAGAAGGCAACTCTTTGAGAATCGCTAAGAAAAACATTTCTTACTCCATTTACAGTCAGGTTGAAATCAGAAAGATCGAGGACTGCATTATCGATTGGTGCTTCCGTTTCACTGAGGATAGACAGTACATCATAATCCTTTTTTCCTGCAAAGGCTTCAAGGAAATCACTGACTTTATCCTTGATTGTAACTTCATGGTTGGTACGGTCGTAGAAAACAAAACCCTGGTTGGCCATGTCAATACAAAGGCCAGTAACAAGCTCCTCGGGTTTATTCAGCCATTTAGCAAATTCAGAAACGGGAAAGGTCTCAGAATAGTAAAAGTCGCTGAACTGTTTCAGTCTGTTCAGGGGATGGTACTGATCAATACCCAGCAGTTTAAGAAAATAGTTGGAGTTAAAGAATGACACCGATTCAAAGACGGCCCGGCCAAGCGATGACCCGCGGGGACGGGATAGTATGACTTTTGAACTGTTCATATCCCATCCCAGGTATTCGAAATACATATCGAGGTTATGAAAAGAATTGTAGTAGGGACTTGCTGACACAGGGTTGCTTGTACGGAAGAGGCCCACATAACGGGTATTTGAATTATATGAGAATCCAAGGTTGGAATGATAAATAGAATCGCCGTCGAGGTAAAGTACAGCCGATGTCTCCTGGCTATTGAGCCCGTCGCGGGAAAATATGAATTCGACCGAGCTTACCTTTACAAAGGCAGTATCGTTTTTTGAGAGTGTTATAATGGCAGGCGAGATCCGGTCGCCTGACCCTTTTACATTTGACCCTTCGAAAGTAAGGCCGCCTTCATAGTCGACCCCGTCATAAAGGCCTTTTATTCTGAAGTGTTTTGCATAGGTTTCGAAGCGGGGAAACGATGACTTTCCTCCTCCGGTCGAAATAGCCTGATCAGTCAGGATTCCCGGAACGGGATCAGAAAAATACTGTTTGTGTGTGATTCTTGCAGAGTCAACCTGGAAAATGTTTTTGGCAGTATTGATTGTGAAGTTTCCCAGGGTGGCAAAAACATCATTCCGGGGAAATCCAGCCTTTTCCCATGTAATAATCCCTCTGCTTCCCCTGAATTGCTGAATGTCGGGGTAGTAATCTCCTGTCACATCATAGATCTCTGTGCTGTCATTCCGGGAGTAACAAGTAAGGGTGGCGCCGGTAACAGTAATATAGGTAACAGTATCGTGTTCAAACTTAAGATCTGAGTTCTTTATTTTCCATTTGAGAGGACCCGAGACAAACAGAACCCTTTCTTTTATAAGAAGGCTTGTGCTCTGGAAGTATCTGGCTACATTTTCATTTGTAAGCCTTGGGTTGAAGAGCATTTCCCCCAGTCCCGTGAGCCAGTATCCGAGGAAGTTCCTGTCTTTGCTGTATGTAGCAAAGTCGTTGAGGGTTTTTATGAACTCGATGAAATGGGGAACGGGTCTCATCTGCCTTGAGGCAAGCTGGGAAGAAAGGTCGAGAATTCTGAACGAATTTTCTTTGCTGAAAGCCGAGCTGTCCCAGGCGGACAGAAAGGTTCCGACTATAAGCTGGCGTTCTTCGCTGAGACCGGTACCCATAAAGGATAAAAGTTCCTCCCCGTAGGCCGACGGATCTCCTGAAAAAGGATTCCTGGGCTGTGACAGAAGTCTGCCAGGCAGAAGGAAAAGGAGAAGAGCAGCCAGCAGAAGGAGCTTTTTACCCATATTATGTTTTGTTGTGTTCCGGAGAACAAAAATTATGCCTCGATGATGCCGCAGAAGTCTTCTTTCTTGAGTGACGCACCACCAATAAGACCTCCGTCAACATCAGGTTTGGAGAATATCTCGGCGGCATTGGATGGTTTGCAGCTTCCGCCATAGAGTATTGACACGTTGGCGGCAGCTTCCCTGCCATAGTTCTCTTCAACAAGGTCGCGGATGAACTTATGCATCTCCTGAGCCTGTTCGGGAGAGGCTGTGAGTCCGGTGCCGATTGCCCAAACAGGCTCATAGGCTATGACAATGTTTTTAAAATCGTCGGCTGAAAGGGTGAACAGACCTTCCTGAAGCTGCCTTTTTACTGTGGTCATATGCATCGATTCTTCTCTTTCTTTAAGCACTTCCCCAACACAGAAGATAACCTTCAGTCCGGTATTGACAGCCAGCTGGGTCTTAGCAAAAAGCAGCCTGTCATCTTCATGGTAGTAGGTTCTTCTTTCAGAGTGTCCGATGATGACGTAACCGGCCCCTGTGCTTTTAATCATATATGCCGATACCTCGCCGGTGAATGCACCTGATGGTTCAGAAGCGCAGTTCTGTGCTCCAAGCTGAACTTTGCCGCTCTTTAAAATACCTGCGACCGGAGCAAGATGGATAAACGGAGTGCACAGAATCACTTCTCTTCCAACAGGCTTTCCGCTGAAATAATTTTCAAGCGATTCAGCCAGGTTCAGTCCCTCTTCCAGTCCCATATTCATCTTCCAGTTTCCTGCAACAATTTTCTTTCTCATTTTTGAATGTTTGTTAAGTTGTTTATTTGTTTCAGTTAATTAAACTCATTTCGTCTGTTTTCTCAGGGCCGGTACCAGGATCATAAGCAGAATCACGGCCGACAATGAGATTATTATAATAATAAAAAGACTGTTACTATTTCCCAGTTTTTCAATCTGTTTTCCTGTAAGATCACCTTCGAACCACTCCTTCTCAGGGAGGGTGGCCGATGACCACTTGCCGGCAACGGTTCCTTTTTGCAGGAGGATGTAACCCGGATTTGCCCTTACTATGGTTTTGAGGGTTGTCTCATCAGTAAAGTGGATCGGCAGGTTGCTGTCGTAGTTGCTTAGTTCATTTTTCCCGGATGCTGTGAGAATGTAGAAGGAAAGGCCGTTGTCAAGGCAGTATTTTCCTGTCTCAAAACCTTCAATAAGACGCAATGGGTCAGCTTCTTCAAGTTTCTTCGAGATCATTACAAGAGAATAGCCGGAGTCTGAAAGGACCTGATCTGTAATATCATAGCCTTCAGGGCTTGTTATAGTAAAGTCGTGAACAGGAGGCTGGTAGCCTTTTTTTACAAGAACGGATACCTGGTCGACGAACACCCATGTGGTATCATCGGCAGGATAGTTCACGAGGGTAAACTCTTTCTGCTGACCATCTTTTTCATAAATAAAGGTAGTCTCGTATTCATCAACGGCAACTCCTTCAGGTACTATCATCTTTGAAGGAAGATGGGCTCCCTGGTTGTAAGGCATAAAGTCGGCAACAGGCAGATATTTCAGATTTAAAAGGTTGAAAATCACAAATAATATTACAAAGAGTCCTGTAACCAGCCATTCAGCCACCGGGGCAAGCAGGCCGGAGTAACTCTTCCGCGTGAAGAACAGTATCAATGTAAAGAAAAGGAGTATTATGTTCTTCCAGAATGTCTGCCAGTTGGTAAGGTGAATGGCTTCGCCAAAGCAGCCGCAGTCCGATACTGGGTTTGTCAGTGCCAGCACAAGGGTAAGGGGGGTAAAGACAAGCATGAGGATGAAGACTCCCCAGATTCCCCACCTGATCCTCAGTCCTGTAAGCACAGCAAAGCCTGCAATAAATTCAGCCGTACAAAGGAAGATTCCAAGAGGAAGGGCAAGAGGATCAAGGAACTCAAGTCCGAAAGCCATAAAATAATCGTGAAACTTATAAGCCGACCCAAGCGGATCAATGGCCTTGACAACGCCTGAGAAAATAAAGACAAGTCCGACTACAATACGCGATATGAGTTTAAGGATCTTCATGTCATAAAAGCTTCCGGGATTTGAAAATATCTGTTATCATTTTAAAAATCTGAGCAGGTGGAAGGATTGATTTGTCAGGAGCGGAGCAGTTGACGACAGCAAGCCTGTTGTCGGTAGCTGCAATCCTGAGGTAAATCTCTCTCACTCTCTTCTGAAAGACAAGGCTCTCTTCATGAATATCCCTTGTCCCGTTAAGGTAGCTTCTGTCAGAGCCCTCACGCAGCGAGGTGAGCTTTTGTTCAGTGAACGAAAAAGGCACATCGAGGAAGATGTTAAGGTCGGGACGGGGTATGGCAAAATGCTCAAACTCAAGGGCCAGTATCCATTTCATAAGCTTATCCTGAACAGCAGTTTCCCTTAATTTGGCGCACTGATAGGCTATGTTTGAATAGGTATACCTGTCGAGAAGGACTATCTTACCGCTGTTGAGCCATCCCCTTATTAGTTCAGCTGAATCCTTTCTGTCGCCGGCATACAGCATAGCAACAAGAAATGGATCAACACTATCCAGCTCCCCGAACTCTCCCCTCAGGAAACGGGCAATCAGCTCCCCGAAATACGGTGTTTCGGTCCTGGGGAAATGAAGATATTCACAATTATATCCCTTATCTGTAAAGTACTCATTAAGCAGCTTAATCTGTGTCGATTTGCCTGAACCATCAACACCTTCAATCACAAATAACTTCATCCAGGTTATATTTTTATTATCAGCCATGAGTTGCAGTGTACATTGCTGATCCGCAGAATGACCTGCAATGTCCGGTATGGTGGTTTTCACGACCTGTTATCAGCGAAACCCGTTAAACTCATGGAGTACAAATCTAATAAGGATCGTTTAAAGTAGAAAGATTATATCCGGATTAATTAAAATTAATGCTTCCCATGTTAATATTTCATTTTTTCTTCATGGCATTGCTGCCATATTATTTGCTAATTTCGGATTATAAAAAATTACTGTCATGATGCCGGGAAAGAAACTGTCAATCAATATAAGGGGGCAATTGCTTGATCTCACCCAGCCCAGGGTGATGGGCATTATAAATGTCACGCCCGACTCCTTTTATCCCGGAAGCAGGTCCTTTACCGATGAAGAGATATTTGCGGCTGCCTGCATGATTATCACAGAGGGAGCCGACATCATTGATGTGGGAGGCTATTCCTCCAGGCCAGGTGCCGAAGATATTCCGGCCGGGGAAGAGAAAGCCAGGGTTGCCAGGGCTGTAGGACTTATATCAAAAGAGTTTCCTGAAGCGCTGATCTCAGTCGATACCTTCAGGTCGCAGGTGGCTGCCGAAGCTATTGCCAGCGGTGCTCATATCATAAACGATATCTCAGGAGGCGAAGCTGATAGCAGAATGTTCGGTCTGGTCAGAGAAGTGAATGTCCCCTATATCATGATGCATATGCAGGGAAATCCGAGGACCATGCAGCATAATCCAGTGTATGTTGATGTGGTTGCCGACATTCTTGAATGGTTCGGCTCAAGAATAGTCAGCCTCCATTCTGCAGGGGTGAAGGATATAATTATTGACCCGGGGTTCGGATTTGGAAAGACAGCTGATCAGAACTTCGACATGCTGAGGAGACTAGGCGATTTTTCGGTTGCAGGTCTTCCTGTACTTACCGGACTCTCAAGGAAATCGATGATATGGAAGACTCTTGAAACTGGTCCTGATGGTGCTCTGAACGGGACTACTGTCCTGAATACCATTGCCCTTTGCCATGGAGCAGATATTTTAAGGGTACATGATGTTAAGGAAGCCGTGGAAACAGTTAAACTATTTCTTAAAACAAAGGATTTAGCCAAAGATATCAGTTAGTTACATTTGGTTATTTTCTCCTTTTACCTTATTATGTATTGCATAGCGCTGTAATGTGGAGATGTTTTCATATTTTTATCGCTTATTGCCGGTCTGAATTATGTTATTTCAAATATCTGTAATCGATGTAATTGATATTGTTCTTGTAGCAATAATCCTTTATCAGTTGTACAAGCTGATAAGGGGGACCGCTGCTTTGAGCATTTTCATAGGTATTTTTCTTATTTACATGTTCTGGCTCGTAGTCAAGGCACTTAACATGGAACTTATCAGTGCTCTTTTCGGGCAGGTGATAGGTGTCGGTGTCATTGCCCTTATAATAGTTTTTCAACAGGAAGTCAGACGCTTCCTGCTAGTCATAGGGAACCGGTATATTAACAGGAGCAGGTTTTCCTTTCCGAGGTTTTTTTCTTCAGTCGAGGAGACCAAGGGAAGTCCCAGGGAAGCTGAAGAGATAGTAAGGGCAGTCGAGTCGATGGCTTCAAAAAAGACAGGAGCCCTGATAGTGATTGCCAGGAAAAGCAGTCTTGATATTTACTCCGAAGGAGGGGAGATACTTGATGCTGTTATCAGTTCCGGACTTCTTGAGACCATTTTCTTCAAGAATTCTCCTCTTCACGACGGTGCTGTGCTTATAGAGGACGGCAAGATATTCGCTGCAAGGGTGCCTCTTCCTGTGACAGACAGTGTAAGCCTTCCGGCAAGGTTTGGGATGCGTCACAGGGCCGCAATAGGTATTTCAGAACACACAGATGCCCTTGTTGTGGTAGTCTCAGAAGAGACGGGAAATATCACAGTTGTCGATTCGGGTGAAGCCAAAGAGAAATTGACGCCAAACGAATTAAGGACTATCCTGCAGAAAGAAAGACTTTAGTAAAGCTCTGTATTAACATTTCTGAATAACAAATCCGGCCTTTTCACCAGGACCTTCTTTTTCTGTCTCAGTTTATCCTGTAAAGCATAAGAGAACCGGCATCCTTAACCCAGATGTTATTTCCGCTTACAACAGGGTAGGAATAGACCGGGGTATCGGTCACCTTATAACTGGCCACTCCCGTATATTTTGTCATGTCGGGTCTGAAGACGATAATATTCCCTGTAGAAGGTAATCCAAGCAGCACAGGTCCGCAGTCAACCAGTGTCGAGAAATCGCTGGTAGTGGCATTGTCAGTCCAGTTGGTCCTTCCAGTGGCAGCATCCAGGCAGTAGATCCTTCTCTGATCTGAGAATCCGTAAAGACCACCGTCTTTAAGGACCGGAGTATTCCATTTCGACCCCGTTTCTTTATTGGACCACAATTCGCGGGTATTGTATTTTCCTCCCTGGAGGCTTACTTCAATTGCCCTGGTTCCTGTTCCCTGTCCTGAAAAGTAGATTTTATTTCCGTCAATAACCGGACTCACGCTGTTATAGAAACGCTGGGCCGGAGCTGCTTCTATCTGCCATAATAAAGTACCGTCATTAATGTCGAGAGCCATCATGCTTTTTTCAGTCATTACAATGAGGTGCTTTTTCCCTCCGGTGGTCATGACTGAAGGCGTAGCATAGGAAGGACCTTCTGTGGAAAACTTCCATCTCTCATTTCCCGTTGACAGGTCAAAGGCCGAAATCACACCCTTTCCTGCCGCGCCTGTATGGATAATACATTTCCCGTCTTCAACAAGGGGAGAAAGTCCGGTAAAGAACTGAGGTACATTACCAGCTGTATTGTCTTTCTTCCAGATCACCTTGCCCGTTGAGGCATCCAGACAGGTGATTATACCGGTTGCCCCGAAGGTGACCAGTTTGCCGTCGGCAAATGATGGAGTGCCACGGGGTCCGGGGTGAGATGCAGCAGGTCCTGTTACAGCATCGGCCGGATAACTGTAGCGCCAAAGCTGGCGGCCGCTTGCAGCATCCAGACAGAGCACAGCTTCTTCATTTCCCTGACGGGTGTTAAGGAATAATTTCCCTCCCGACAGAACAGGTGAAGCATCTCCGGTACCAACGTCAGTCTTCCAGACCATTGTAAGGTTCTGCGGCCAGGCTGCCGGAGCCCTGAACCCGGTTACCTTGTTGTCACGTGCCGGACCTCTGAAATGGGGCCAGTCCTGGGCAAAGGAAATACCGGAGTTTCCCAAAAATGCAATGATCATTGTAATGATCAGGATATCTGCTTTTTTCATTTTCTTCGTTTTTATTGAAGTTTGTTACCAAATTTATGCAAAAAAATATTTCTATTAATAAATAAAGAACAGGATGTTGTTACTTTGCATCTTTTGAGAATACTTTTTTAATTATGGATTGCTGATGCATAATTCCGGACTGACTGGTAAAAAGGTTCTTGTAACAGGCGGGACCTCGGGTCTGGGATCGGAACTGGTAAGGACCCTCCTTGGCAAGGGCTGTTATGTTGTTGCAACAGGAAGAAGAACAGGCGATTTCAGTCACGATAACCTTAGATATGTTGTTGTTGATTTCTGCAATCTGAGTTCTGTCGCCCTTATCATGGATAGGATTATGGATGAGGAAGGAGTCTTTGACATAGTTATTAATAATGCAGGAGTGCTTAGCCCGCCAGAGTTCATAAAGACCAGTGATGGCTTTGAATATTCCTTTCAGGTGAATTTCCTTGCACATCTTCTTGTAAATGAGATTATCCTGAAAAAGACCGGACTCCAAAGGAATATTCTGATAGTCGCTGTAACCTCTCCGGTTTACAGGATAGTAAGCAGGGATCTGATAGTGATGACAGAAAGGGATGTATATAAGCCTTTCAGGGCATATTCACTGTCGAAGCTTTATATGGCTCTTATGTGTCAGTATCTGCCTGAGCGCTTCAGGAACAGAGACCTGACCTGTATTGGCTTTGATCCCGGTGTTTTCAGTTCAGGTATTTACAGGATGCAGAATGCTCCATTCAGGTTCCTGTACCATATTGCCGCACCTTTTATGAAGAAGCCCGGGGCACTAGCCGGATGTCTTTCGGAGATGATTGAAAATAATTCCTTAAGGTCGGGAAATGTTTATGACTGCAGAAAGAAAGAAAGGAGTATTCCTGATGTGGAGTATACAGTCAGGGATCTTTTCTGGAAGGATTGTTACAACAGGCTGGGTGAGTTTTCAGGCAGTTGGTAAACAGGAGCCGGAGGTATGCAGGAATTTTATTAATTTAGCCGGATGATCCCTCAGGATTAGCTTAAAAAAAGTACAATAAATTAAACAGGTAAAGATGAAAAGAATATCGGTAAAAATCATTGCAATGGCAGCACTTATAGGTTTTTCGGCTTGTTCAGGTAATAATGACCCCTCCTCATGGGATGTTAAGCAGATTGATGCGTGGATAGATAAAGGAGAATGGCTCAGCGGCTGGCAGGCAAAGCCTGATGCTACCTTAAACAGCAAGGCATTTGTTGATTCATACTTTATGAACCGGGAGCGTTGGGACAAAGCTTTTGCTTTTATGAAAGATAATGACCTTTCCACTCTTGAGCTCAGAAGGTACGATATAGATGGGGATAATGCCTATGCTCTTGTCAGTGAATACTATACAAAAAAAGAGGAAGATGCGAGGTATGAAGCCCATCGAAAGTATATTGACGTACAGTATGTTGTGAGCGGAAAGGAACTGATAGGAATTACACCCCTGGCCCTTAAGCAGGAGGTTCTCGAAGCATATGATGAAGCAAGAGATATAGAGTTTATGACTGTAAGCCAGGGAGTCAATTATCCGGCTGGTCCCGACAGGTTTTTTATTCTTTTTCCTGAAGACATACACCGGCCGGGTCTCAGGAGTGGAGACAGCACTCTTGTCAGAAAGGTTGTCCTCAAGATAAAGATCGACTGATAAGTCGGGGATCATACTTTCCCGGGCTTTTTCATTAATCCTGCGAACATTATTTATCTTTGCAGGTTATTATTTTATTAACGCTTATTGATGACAACACTATACGACCTCGTCGAAGGAGAAGAGGGAATTATTCTGAAGATTAAGGGAAGAGGTCAGTTCCGTCACCGGCTGCTTGAGATGGGATTTGTTCCCGGCAGGCCTGTCAGGGTAGTAAAGAAAGCTCCGCTTCGTGATCCTGTTGAATACCTTGTTATGGGGTATCATGTATCGCTGCGCAACAGCGAGGCCCAGCTTATAGAGGTAAGTCGTTCATTACTACTGGGTGAGGCCTTACGGACGAACGGGTCTTTTGTCACCGAGGATGAGAACGGTTCGTGGATTGAAAAGAGAAAGAATATCCAGGTTGCTCTTGTAGGTAATCCCAATTCAGGAAAAACAACGCTTTTCAACTATGCTTCCGGATCGAGGGAGAAAGTTGGTAATTATGCCGGTGTGACAGTTGATTCAAAAGAAGCTGTTTATAAACAGTCGGGTTATACTTTTTCACTTGTCGATCTGCCGGGAACCTATTCCCTGAAGAGTTACTCTCCGGAGGAGATTTATGTAAGGAACTATATCTTCGACAAGAAGCCCGATATAATCCTGAATGTCGTTGACTCATCTAATCTGGAAAGGAATCTTTACCTGACCACCCAGCTTATTGACATGGGTGTTCAGATGATAGTTGCCCTGAATATGTTCGATGAACTTGAGAAAAAGGGTGATCAGCTCGATTACAGGTCGTTGGGCAGCCTGTTGGGTGTCCCCTTTATTCCTACTGTTAGTTCAAAGGGAAAGGGAATTACCGAACTGTTTGACAAGATCATTGAGGTCTATGAAAACAGGGAACCAACGGTAAGGCATGTACACATCAGCTACGGGCACGAGATAGAGAACTCAATAAGTGTTCTTCAGTCGGTAATCAAGATCGAAGAAAACAGGGCTTTTACAAACCTTGTATCAGCAAGGTATCTGTCGATAGAGCTGCTCGAGAATGATCCGGAGTTTACACGATCCATATCGCGCTGTGTCAATCCTGAAGAGATTATAAATACTGCATCTGCAGAGTTGACGCGGCTTGAGAAGCTCTATCCAGAACCTGTTGAGTCGGTGATAACCGATCTCCGTTACGGTTTTATTTCAGGAGCCCTCAAGGAAACCCTTAAGCTTAGCAGGACTCACAAGCAGAGAAAAACCCAGATAATCGACAACTATCTTACAAACAAATACCTGGGTCTGCCATTGTTTGCCGGTTTCATGTGGCTTATCTTCTATACCACCTTCAAACTTGGCGGATATCCGAAGCACTGGCTCGAGATAGGCATCTGGAAGTTTTCGGATATGATAGTGGCTTCGGTGCCGGAGGGGATTCTGCGCGATTTCCTTGTCGATGGCATCATCGGAGGAGTGGGGGGAGTGATTGTTTTTCTTCCCAACATACTCATCCTGTTTATGTTCATTGCTTTTATGGAGGATACCGGTTATATGGCAAGGGCGGTCTTTCTTATGGATAAGCTTATGCATAAGATGGGCCTTCACGGTAAGTCGTTCATCCCTCTGTTCATGGGATTTGGATGTAACGTACCTGCCATCATGGCAACAAGGATTATAGAGAGCAGAAGGGACCGCCTTATAACTATGCTTATCACACCTTTTATGTCGTGCAGCGCCCGTCTTCCGGTTTACATACTATTCATAACGGCATTCTTCCCTGAAAACCAGGGATCTATTCTCTTCCTGCTTTATGCCATTGGAGTGTTTTTTGCTGTGGCATCGGCATTCCTTTTAAAGAAGGCCTTTTTCAGGACGGAGGATATTCCCTTTGTTATGGAACTGCCTCCTTACAGGATGCCTACCTCGAGGAGCGTAGTCAAGCATGTATGGTTCAGGACCGGGCTATACCTGAGGAAGATAGGGGGAGTAATCCTTGTGGCATCGGTAATAATATGGGTGCTTGGTTATTTTCCCCGGAATGTCAGCTATTCAAGGGATTATGACAGAGAACTTGCCGGACTTGAGCTGAAATATGCCGGACCGGATTACAGTAGCCTGAACAGTGAGCAGATCGATGTGATGCGTGAGGAAGAGAGATCTGCCATTGAGATGAGCCGGAAAAATGAAAAACAGGAGGCATCATTTATCGGAATGATAGGACATGCGATTCAGCCGGTGATGGATCCCCTTGGCTTCGACTGGAAGCTTAGTGTAAGCATACTTACTGGTGTAGCTGCAAAGGAAGTTGTTGTCAGTACCCTGGGCGTTTTGTACCACAGTGATGACAAGCTGCCTCACAACTCTCTTGTTGAAAAGATCCGTAACCAGACAGGGGAAGACGGGAAGCCTTTTTTTACACCACTTCTGGCATTTTCATTTATGTTGTTCATTCTCACCTATTTTCCCTGTATAGGCGTTGTGGCGGCAATAAAAAGGGAATCGGGTAGCTGGAAATGGTCGGCTTTTACGGTGGTCTATACCACTGCCGTGGCATGGCTGGTATCTTTCGCAGTTTATCAGACCGGAATGCTTATAACGGGATAGGAGAGCTTAGTCCGGAAGGAGGATAACCAGGCAGCCGGAGAGGAAATAATCAATTGTATTTTCAATTAGGTTAAGACAATAAAGTTGGC
The DNA here is from genome assembly GCA_964642615.1 of uncultured Rikenellaceae bacterium. Classification (GTDB taxonomy): domain Bacteria; phylum Bacteroidota; class Bacteroidia; order Bacteroidales; family VadinHA17; genus LD21. Next base: position 56,195 of record CAZXSW010000009.1, read on the forward strand.
TATATTTGCTTTGCGCTGTGCCTGTTGTGGAGACCATTATAAATGAGATTTTAAATTAATGTATTATGAGTCGTATAACCATAAGCAAACTTGATTACCAGAGGATAAAGAAATGTATCACCGATGCCAGGATGAATAAGACTATAAATGCCGCTGAGGCTGAAAAGCTTATGAATGAACTTGAGAATGCTGCCATCGTAAATCCGGAGAAGATCCCTTCTGATGTTGTAACAATGAATTCTGTGGTGAAGGTAAGGTTTCAGCATACGGACAAGGCAACGGAGTTTAAGATAGTATATCCCGATCAGGCAAATGTGAAGGAGAGCAGGATCTCTATTTTCTCTCCCGTGGCAACCGCTCTTATAGGCTACAAGGTTGGCGATGAGATAGAATGGATTGTTCCGGCCGGTATGACCAGGATAAGGATAGAGGAAATTATTTATCAGCCTGAAGCTGCAGGAGATTTTGACCTGTAGGGTATTTGACAAATAAATGGCGGTATCCTTTGTTATTGGAAAATAAGTAATATTTTTGCGCTGCCTTGTCAATCCGGTTATCACGGATTAAGGAAGCGGGGTGTAGCGCAGCCCGGTTAGCGCATCTGGTTTGGGACCAGAGGGTCGCAGGTTCGAATCCTGCCACCCCGACAAAAGAAAAAATCCTGTCGCGATAGCGACAGGATTTTGTTTTTGCAGGGCGATGAAAGTTCACTTTCAATCGCCCGGAAAAAACAAAATCCGTAGTACCGCGGAACGCGGTACAGGATTTTTTCTTTTGAATCACCCCCGACCAGGATCATGAAATAATCCTGCCTTTTACCTAAGGCTTGAGGCTAAAGTAGTGAGCGTTAAAGAGAGAAGAATAGATGAAAGTTCACTTTCAATCGCCCGGAAAAAACAAAATCCGTAGTACC
>CAZXSW010000010.1:0-32536 GCA_964642615.1 uncultured Rikenellaceae bacterium
GTTAACTGGGATCCTGAGGCAAAGACAGCTGTCTCTGACGAAGAGGTAAATTATACTGAGGAAAAGTCAAAACTTTATTACGTAAGGTACAGGATAGCGGGAGAGGATGATTATGTGATGGTTGCCACTACGCGTCCCGAAACCATCCTGGGCGATACTGCCGTTTGCGCCAACCCGGCCGATGAACGTTATGCCCATCTTAAGGGCAAAAGGGTTATTGTTCCGATGGCGGGCAGAGAGGTTCCCTTTATCTTCGACGACTATGTCGATATGGAATTCGGAACAGGCTGTCTTAAGATAACCCCTGCCCACGATATTAACGACTACGAGATCGGCATCAGGCATAACCTTCCTTCAATCGACATCTTTAATGATGACGGCACCATAAGTTCAAGGGCCGGCATGTTTGAAGGTAGCGACCGTTTTGTGGCAAGGGAGCTGGCTGAGAAGGAGCTGAGGAGTTCAGGCAGCCTTCTTAAGGTGGTTCCGTACAACAATAAGGTAGGTCGTTCCGAACGCACCAATGCCATTATTGAACCAAAACTGTCGATGCAGTGGTTCCTGAAGATGAAAGATATTTCCCAGCCGGCCCTTCAGGCTGTTATAAACGGCGACATTCAACTTCATCCTTCGAAGTTTAAAAATCTCTACCGCCACTGGATGGATAATGTCCATGACTGGTGTATAAGCCGTCAGCTATGGTGGGGCCACAGAATACCCGCCTGGTATTATGACAATAATGAATTCGTTGTGGCCGGAAATATATCTGAGGCTGTGCAGCTTGCAAGGCAGAAAAGCGGGAACGCCGGGCTTCAGGAAAGCGACCTCAGGCAGGATGAAGACGTTCTGGATACCTGGTTCTCTTCATGGCTTTGGCCCATCACCTCATTCGACGGCATCAACAATCCAGATAACGAAGATATCAGATACTACTATCCTACAAACGACCTGATCACAGCACCCGAGATACTTTTCTTCTGGGTGGCCAGGATGATAATAGCAGGATATGAATACCGGGGTACAAAGCCGTTCAGTAATGTGTATCTCACCGGACTTGTACGCGACCAGCAGAAGAGAAAGATGTCAAAATCGCTTGGCAACTCGCCGGAACCCCTTGAACTTATAAAGAAATACGGGGCCGACGGTGTCAGGGTGGGTATGCTCTTATGTTCCCCGGCAGGCAACGACCTCCTCTACGACGATACCCTGCCTGAACAGGGCAGGAATTTCGCAAACAAGATATGGAACGCCTTCCGCCTGGTAAAAAGCTGGAAGATAGATGACGACATCCCTCAGCCCGGTTCTTCCCTGATGGCGGTCAGATGGATGAATGAGATTCTTAAGAAAAGAGGAGCAGAGATTGACTCCGACTTCAGGAAATTCAGGATCTCCGAAGCTCTGATGGTAAGCTATAAGCTTTTCTGGGATGAGTTCTCCGGCTGGTATCTCGAGATAGTAAAACCTGATTACCAGCATCCTGTCGACCGTGCCACCTATAAGGCGACCATTGAGGTGTTCGACAGGCTTCTGAGGATCATCCATCCCTTTATGCCATTTATAACAGAGGAGATATGGCAGATATTAGGAGAGAGGAAAGCAGGGGAAAGCATTATGGTTAGCAGGATGCCCGAAATGAAAAAGCATGACAGGGATCTGGTTGAGAAATTTGAGAATGTCAAGGAAATTGTAAGTTCAATCAGGAGTATAAGGAAAGAAAGGCAGATACCACAGAAAGAGAAAGCCAGTTTGCTTGTAAGGGATGAGAAGGAGGGTGTTTATGAAGTGTTTATCCCTGTCGTAAAAAAGCTTTGCAACCTTTCGGATGTACGGTTTGTAGATTCCAAGCAGGATGGATCAGCATCCTTTATGGTTGGTACTACAGAGTTCTATGTTCCTCTTGCCGGGATGATTGACACTAAAGGTGAGAAGAAGAAGATAGAGGCTGATCTGGTTTACCTCAGGGGATTTCTTGATTCAGTAATGAAAAAGCTGGGCAATGAAAGGTTTGTCATGAATGCCCCGGCCAATGTACTTGACCTTGAGAATAAAAAGAAGAGCGATACCGAGATAAAGATAAAGTCACTTGAAGAAGCTCTGAGAGCTCTCTAGCATTTGGATCCCCGTGTCGAAACTGTGATTCCCGGGTCGTGGACTTAAAAAAGATGAAGGGGGGTGTCAGGGGATGAACTTCCTTATGAAGTAATTCTGGTTGACACTTATCAGTTCCCAGTCGCTGTTAAGTATAAGATGCCAGCCTTCCCCGGTGACATGGTTCCTGTCTTCCTTAAGGCCTTTGGCGGTTATCCTCATGTTTTTGTAGTTGTACGACACCAGGCAGCCGCCCTTGTCGACAGTAAGTTTTCCCCAGTTGTCAGATACCCGCATGGAAGTGTAAAGAGTACCGATGGTATCGAGAGAATGAACATCCTCGGGTTCGAAGTCAAAATAAGGGCTTTCGAGTTCAAAAAACACAACCGGCTTTTCAGTATAGATGCTTACCTGCTTGTAGAGTCTCTCTTTAATGTCAACGGCTCTCTGTTCCTCTTCCTCTTTTATCCTGTCAATATCATAGTTGAAGGCGAGGCTTCCTGCAACATCCCTGCATACTTCGGGGAGTTCAATGCCGTAGAGGTCTTTTACAAGTTGCCCCAGGTCGGTGTTATCTGTTTTAAGGATAGAGAAGTCATATCCCATATCTTCAAGCAGGGTTGCATAGAGAGCCCCGTGAATAAACCCGTACGATCGGGCATATGACTGGTAGCCCATGATATTATCGAGGTAGGCAAAAAGTCTTTCAAGGAACTCTTCCCTTGAGTCTGAAGCCAGCTTGATATAGGTAAAGGTTGCCAGTCCCTCATATGTTTCAAACCTGTTCTGGGTCTGGCTTTCCCTGGGATAGGCCTCCCTGTTTGATCCCCTGAAGATAAGGGCATCCCTGATGGCCAGCTTTTTCTCTTCTCCCCCGGTGGTTATTGCCTTACGCAGTGCTTCCCATTCCAGTTTGATCCATATCCTGGCCTGGGTCTCATCCATAGAAGAGATGTTAAAAATATCAGGGGCAATGTCGTTAAGAAGCTGGTGCCTGTGAAAAAGGCTGTGGAGAGCCCTGGTGAGCATTCTGTAGTCGAACCTGTCATCACGGGGGGGGAGAGGACTCATTGCAAAGACCGTACCTCCGAAATCGGCAGCGGTGTTGTTTATTATCCTTTCTCTGGGGTATGTCCCGATATAGATGCCTTCCTTTTCCTTAAGGTAGCCGTTGCTGTCGCCCTGGTTGGCTATTATGCTCCTGGTGGTACGGTCAATAAACATAACCGGCCCATAGAGCTGTTGACCCCAGAGACGTCCGCTGTCTTTTTCGCAGGCCTGCTCTATCTTTCTGAAATAAACAACCGCTTCCTCAGGTGAAAGGGAGGTCACGGCCGGCTCATCAGAACAGGCTGCAAGCATTAAAATAATAAAGAAAAAGACAAGATTTCTCATCAGAATTTCACTTGTGGGCGCAAAATTAATTAAAAAAACATAAATATTGCTAAAAAACTTTAAGCGTAAGCCGGATAAGTTTGAAAGACTTAAATTTTTTAAGCCTTTTAAGTATCCGGAAAAAAAAGGACTACCTCAGCATTCTGGTTAAGCAGATACTTATAAGTTTTTCAGGCAAGATACAGAGAGTCCTCAGAAATCATCATTCCCTTCTGAGAGACCTGCTTCCCTTATACTCACATTAAGTTCGAAGCCTATAAGGAGGGCAATGGAATTCAGGTACAGCCATACAAGGATAACCATCAGGGATCCTATCCAGCCGTAGAGCCTGTTGTACTGTCCGAAATTGTTCACATAGGCCGAAAATCCGAGTGAAGTGAATATAAAAAGGATGGTTGCAAGGGTTGAGCCGGGAGATACGAATCTGAAATCCCTGCGTTTGGCTGGCGCCAGGTAGTAGAGTGATGAAATGGCAACAAAAAGAAGAAGTATCACCAGAACCCATTTGAGTGTTACCAGAACATATATCTCGATGTTCCTTTCTATTAAATCATGGGTAACCAGGGTATTTACAGCTGTCTTTCCGAAGATAACCAGGAAGGCTGCCATAGAGATCAGAATTATAACAAAGAGAAGAAGCAGAACTGACACTTTTCTCTGGTTTATCCACGAACGTGGCTTGAACGAGTGGGAAGTAACAACGAAGGCATGGATTACGGCATGGATGCCATTTGTAGAAAAGATGATAGTGGCAAGGAACATTATAAGCAGAAGTCCTCCGCTCTTGTTTGTTACTATGTCCACTATGGTGTTTTCGAGAAGATGGTATGCATTTGCAGGAAGGATGCTTTCAAAAAGGGTTATGAATTCCTCCTGAAAATTGGAAATGGGAACAAAGGGTATAAGTGTAAAAATGAAGATGGTGGCCGGAAGCAATGCCATCAGAAGGTTGAATGCTATGGCTGAGGCCCTTGTAACCAGTACGCCTTTCCTGAAACCTTTTATTACAAAACGGAATACGTCTGCTATAGGTATTCCCTCAAAGCCCGGGAGTACCAGTTTGCGGATTCTTTCACTGTTCCTGAGATCTCTAACTCCTTCTGAAAAACGCATATCAGATTGCCTTCAGACTCAAATCAATACTTTTTATATGGTGTGTGAGTGCGCCGACTGATATGTAGTCAACTCCGCATTCAGCATATGATCTAAGATTAACAAGTGTAATACCTCCCGAAGATTCAGTCTCATACCTTCCTCCGATTATTCTTACTGCTTCGGCAGTGGATCTGACGTCAAAGTTATCGAGCATAATCCTGTCGACTCCTCCAAAGGAGATAATTCTTTCAACATCACTGATGCTGCGCGCCTCTATTTCTATCTTCAGGTCAAGACCACCGGCAACAAGGTAAGCCTTTGTCTTTGATATTGCCTTTTCGATACCACCTGCATAGTCAATATGATTATCCTTAAGCATAATCATGTCGTAAAGGCCCATCCTGTGATTATGGCCGCCTCCTATCCTGACTGCCTCCTTCTCAAGGAACCTCATTCCGGGAGTAGTCTTTCTTGTGTCGGTTATCCTGGCAGGCAGGTCATTGATAAGGTCGGTGTATTTTTTTGTCTGGGAGGCAATGCCGCTCATGCGCTGCATTATATTAAGAACAAGACGTTCGGACTTTAGTATTGACTGCTGGCGTCCGGAGACAGTAAAAGCAATATCTCCGGCCGACACTGTGGTCCCGTCAGGGATATAAAGTTCAAACTGAAGTTCATTATCAACTGTGCGGAACACTTCTCCGGCTACCCTGCATCCGGCCAGTACTCCCTCCTCTTTTACAAGCAGCCTGGCTTTTCCCCTGTTTTCTTCCGGTATACAGGCCAGGGATGAATGATCCCCGTCGCCAATATCTTCTTCAAGACTTCTTAAAATGAAGTCGTGCAGGATCTTATTTTCCATTATCAGGTTCAATACGTATCTGATGAATAAGCAGATCGGGGCCTACTTTCTTAAGAAGGAAATAAACGCGGAAGTTACCCTGGTCAGTGAGAAGGTTTCCGATGGCATACTGGGCATCATTTTTGGCCCCCTGGTGACGTATAACAAAATCCCTGACCTTGCGGCTTGTAAAGAAATCCTTCAGAATGGCTTCGGCAACATTTTTTTTATAGAAATCCTCTTTGCCAAGGAGAAGAAGTTCGACTGTTGGATTCATATAAACCGACAACCCGGCAGCATTACCCGCTTTTATGGCAACAGTGATTCCTGCGGGTATCCCGACCTGATCCTGTGCACGGCTTGTAAAGCCAATTGCCATTAACACGACAACCGGAATTATTACTGACAATTTCATCCGTTAATAATTTTTATTTTAATGTCGGATGGAACCTCACATGATTGAATATGGATTTTATTCATTGATGGTTCATTTTAGAATCAATTATGTGGATTTCATCTGTTTACTTTTTGACCAGGTTTTTCAATATCATACAAATGTAACTTTATTTTTTAAATTCTCCTTCCACTGTTCTGACCAGGAAGAATAACTGACGCACACTATTAATTATTACTTTTGCATTAAGTGCCTGTGCTTTTCTGATTACAAAAGTCGGGCCAGAAATATGAAAATAGCTTTGTATCTTAACGGCAGGACAACTGAAAGAAGCATAGCTGTGGCTGTTGATGACTATTCGGGAAGAATAGGAAAATATAATCCTTTCGAGGTTATTGTTTTTCCCGACCTGAAGAATACCAGGAACATGCCTGCTGAGGAACAGAAGGCAAGGGAGGGTGTTAAGATCATTCAGTCGCTGCGGAGCGACGATTTTGTTGTTCTGCTTGATGAGAAAGGGAAGGAGTTTACAACACTTGAGTTCGCGGGATGGCTTGAAAAGATGCTTATGTCTTCACATAAAAGGATCGTTTTTGTTACAGGCGGGCCCTGGGGGTTTGCTTCTGAAGTTTATGAACGTGCCGATATGAGACTTTCGCTTTCAAAGATGACCTTTTCACATCAGATGGTACGGTTATTGTTCCTCGAACAACTTTACAGGATCTTCACAGTAATCAGGGGAGATCCCTATCATCACCAGTAGAATGCAGGCCCTGATGAAAGAAAGGAGACTAAGAATAGCACTCGGCATTGCGGCCATTGTGGTTTTGGTACTTGCAGTCATTGCCGGTTCCTTCTGTTTCAGCGATTTTGAGTACCGTTTCATGACAGCCCGGTTCAACAGGGTACTTCATGAGAAGGAAAGGATTATGGAGGAATGCCTGCTCGGCATGGAGCCTCTTCTGGCAAGCGGCGGTGACCACCAGTCAGCTTCAGAAAGCAATGTTTATGCACTGGCTGAGGAGAATGATATAACTATCCTCGAATATATCGACGGGAAACTTATATATTACTCAGACAATGATTTTGAAGTACCTCCGATCCTTGATGACACCCTGTTCTCAAGGCCTTTCATCTTTATGCAAAACGGATGGTTTGTGCCCCGGACACTAAGGGCGGGGAACGAAAACATCGTTGGGCTGATGCGCATCAGCACTGACTATGGTTTTGAAAACGACATAGTAGGCAACGGATTTGTCAGGGCTTTCTGGGTGCCTGACAATGTAAGTTTCAGTACTGACCCGGATGCTTCCCCATACCATATTAAAAACAGCCGTGGGGACTTCCTCTTTTCACTTCTGTTTCCCGGCAACACCGTAACTACCGACTTCATTTATATACCGCTTTCCCTATGGATATTGTTTTTTATCCTTTTACTGATACTTACTGCCGGAGCCGTCAGGCTTTATGTGCAAAGATTGAATCCGGCCCTTGTCCTGGCAATGGTACTGGTTTTCTTCCTGGCCATCTGTGCCATTATGTTTTTAACTGAGAAACCGGCAGTATTTTTCAGGACAGAGCTTTTTTCGCCCTATATATACAGCATGAACAGACTGGTGCCCTCGTTGGGTCATCTCATGGTGACCGCCATCATGGCAGCCCTGTTCTCGTACCTGTTTTCAGTATATATGCCTTTAAAGACAGGAGAAGTAAAAAAGGCCGGAAGGGAGCATCTATCGCTCATCCTGCTTATGATCCCGGGGGCTCTGTTGTTCTTCCTTTACCATAAAATATTTGTTCATCTTGTTTATAACTCGAACATCAATTTTGAGACATACAAGGTTCAGACTCTCGACTCATACAGTATTGCCGGCTATTTCACCCTTATTCTTCTCTTCCTGGTACCCTTCTTCTATCTTCTCAGGATCTTCCGCGATTATAGTAAGCTCAGGGCGAAAGCGTTTATAACAGCTGTTCTTTTATCCTCTTTAGTCTTTGTTATATTCCTGTATAACGATCTGCTTTCCCTTATCTCTGTCTTTTTGCTTTTCCTTTTTACCTCACTGGTGATCTGGTTTTCTACTGAAAGGAAAACCGGTTTCTTCAACCTTACTATATTCCTCTCGCTTGTATTTGCCCTTTATTCGCTTGTTATGGCAACCTCTCTTTCTGAAAGGAAGACCACCGAAAAGATAAAGATACAGGCCCTTATTTACTCGACAGAGAATGACCCTGAGGCTGAACACCTGCTTCTTGATATGTGGGACGACCTTACTGCCGATACGGTACTCAGATCAATGATGGATGTCAGCTATTTTGAGAAGAGTGACTTTGATGCGATATCCGATTACCTGCACCGCGGGTATTTTAACGGTTACTGGGCAAATTACAGCCTGAATATAGTGCTCTGCAGGGATGATGACTCACTGAGGGTCGAAGCAAGGCCAACCACTTACGAGGATTGTTTCGGGTTTTTTACAGGCAGAATCCTGAAAGACGGGCAAAGGATTACTGGCACGGACTTTTATTTTATAGAGAACAGACAGGGCCGGACAAATTACCTGGGCAGCCTGTACTATGAGGCAGGCGGGGATGTGATAAACGGCCTTTTCATTGACCTTTACAGCGACATTGACGTATTTCAGCCCGGATATCCCGAGCTTCTCATTGACAGGAAATATCACGGCTATACACGACTTAAGGATTATTCATTTGCCAAGTATGTCAACGGAGCCATGGTGCTTGGTACGGGTGACTTTCCGTACGACAAGACCGATGCAGGATATATAGGTAACAGTACTGACTACAGATTATTCAGGTCGCAGAGCTATAGCCATGTCCTTTACCGGAATGGTAACATTACAACGGTTATAAGCCGCAAAACAGTGACTGCCGGGGATATAGTAATATCCTTTGCCTATCTCTTTATTTTTATATTTCTAATTTCTTCACTCATACTTGTCATAGCAAGGCCACCTGTCATCAAAAGTCCTTTCTGGTTCAGCTTCCGCCAGAAACTGCAGCTGGCTTTTGTGGGAATCATCCTCTTCTCATTCACCGTTATAGGGATTGTAATAGCCAGTCAGGCAGTCAGGCAGTTCCGCGACAAACATCTCGAAAACATAAAAGAAAAGCTCAACTCCGTTTATATCGAACTGGAGAACAGGATCCCTGACGGGAACATCCCGGGCCAGGGATGGAATGAGGACGGTCTCAGTCAGCTCGATGCCATACTGGTGGAGCTGTCAAATACCTTCAACACCGACATCAACCTCTACAGCCCTGAAGGCAACCTCCTGGCAACATCCAGGCCCGAGGTTTTTTTCAGGAACCTTATAAGCCGGCGTATGAATATTCTTGCAACCAATAACCTTATTTACCTTACCCGAAGCGAATACATACACAGGGAAAAGATCGGTAACCTCGAGTATATATCGGCATATGTCCCTTTCTACAATAACACCGGGGAGCTTGTTGCCTATCTCAATCTTCCATATTTCAGGATGCAGAGTATCCTTGCCAAAGACATTTCAAATCTTATTGTTGCCGTAATCAATTTCATGCTGATCCTTATTGTTATAACTACCAGCCTTGCCGTAATAATAAGTGGACGACTTACCTCACCGCTTATGATGCTTGGCAGCGGACTTGCATCGGTTGAACTCGGCAAGAAAAGCGAGCACCTCACATACAACGGGAATGATGAGGTGGGAGAGCTCGTAAAACAGTACAATGTGATGGTCGATGAACTGGAGGAGAGTGCCCGGAAGCTTGCCGATTCGGAGAGGGAGTATGCATGGAGGGAGATGGCCAAACAGATAGCCCACGAGATAAAGAACCCTCTTACCCCGATGAAGCTTAATGTGCAGCAGCTCCTTAAGTCGTGGAAAGACGGAGTGCCTGGTTTTGAAAAGAAACTTGAAAGATTCACAAAGAACCAGATCGAATATATTGACAATCTGTCATCGATAGCCTCTGCCTTCTCATCATTTGCCAAGATGCCCGGGAGCAAGCCTGTCGAAGTTGACCTTACCGAACAGATAAAGACCACCCTTGAACTCTTCAAGAACAGTGATAACATTGTTTTCAGGATGAGCTGCCCCCACGACTGCAGATTATTTATCCATGCCGACAGGGAGCATCTTAACGGCGTTTTTTCAAATCTCATAAAAAATGCGATACAGGCAATTCCTCCGGGGAAGGAAGGTGTTGTCAAGGTCGCTCTCGAAGTACATAACAACAAGGTTCTGGTTTCAGTTGCAGACAATGGCTCAGGAATTCCCGGATCGCTGAAGGATAAGATGTTCACACCGAATTTCACTACTAAATCTTCAGGGACCGGACTGGGACTTTCAATAGCTAAAAAGTATGTTGAAAGCGCGGGAGGAAGGATATGGTTTGAATCGGAAGCTGATAAAGGTTCGGTATTCTTCGTTGAATACCCGCTCCTTTATGCCCGGGAAAATAAGGATGAGACGCCTCAGGCCGGATAAATGTCTTGAATTATAGATTAAAATATTTATCTTAGCATCTCATACCTGTTTCAATGATTGGCAGAGCAGCTGGCTTTATTAGCAGATTTTTCGTTGTCTTCCTTATCGTTTTAGGATTCTCCGGAGCGGGAAAGGCATCCTGCCAGGAGATCAATGATACTATAAACAGCTATGCAAGGGTTAATGCTATCGGTCCTGATTATGTTGTCGTAAACGATCTGGTGCAGCTAAACGCCTTCTCGTCGGGCGATACTGTTCTTCTGATCCAGATGCAGGGAGTTGGCATACAGACCACACAGGCATTTTACGGACTTAACATCCAGTCGAGTTTCGGGCAGCCGGGAGCCTATGATTTCTTCCTTGTCGATACGGTCATGGCATCGTCCCGCAGGGTGGTTTTTACAAGTCAGATACTTACAGAATATGACATTACCGGAAATCTTCAGCTTGTGAGGGTTCCTTTTTTCAGTATGCCGGTTGTTACAGGTAACATTCCTGCACGTCCGTGGAGCAGTACCCATAACACCGGCGGAGTGGTTGCCCTTATTGCCGGACGAAAACTCACCCTTAACAGCGACATCGTCATCACCGGTACCGGTTTCAGGGGCGCCTTGGGATCCCCGGGTGCCGGAATATGTATCATGGACAACTATAGCACCAATAATCATGATTCATATCCGGTATCATGGAACAATGCAGGGCTCAAGGGGGAAGGTGTTGCCATTCATGATGAGTTCGGGGCCCTTTTGTTTCCCAACCATGCAAGGGGGCAGGGTCGTAACCTGACCGGAGGCGGCGGAGGTAATGGTAAATACTCAGGAGGCGGCGGAGGCTCGAACAGGGGTCTTGGAGGCGACGGAGGAGATGAAAAATTCTTCGGAGGATGTGCAAATCCCCAGTCGGGCGGTTATGGAGGAGTAAGCATAACGGGTACCGCCCTTCAGAACAGAATCTTTGCCGGAGGTGGTGGCGGGGCATCAACCCATGCCAGCGGATCATTTTCCTCACCAGGGGGTAACGGAGGCGGTATAATAATCATTATAGCAGATACAATAGAAGGGAATAATCACTTCATCAGAGCCGATGGTGCAGCAGCAGCCAATGCTCAGGGTGATGCCGGGGCAGGAGGAGGCGGCGCAGGGGGCTCGGTAGTATTGTCATTTCAGGGCTTTTCATCACAATTGAATGTTACTGCCCGGGGAGGTAACGGAGGTACTAATACCGGCGGATTCGGAGCAGGAGGTGGCGGAGGAGGCGGACTGGTCTGGCTCAGCTCCTCTTCAATTCCATCTTCAGTCAGTACCTCAACAGGATATGGCCAGCCCGGACCTTCTGTTCCTACCGAAGGTAATGGTGAGATAAAACTCAATTTCGGACCGAAGCTTAACGGATTTCTCTTTAACTCTGTATGGTCGGTTGTAACAGGAACCAACACCGACTCAATCTGCTCCGATACACCATTCGGACAGATCCAGGGAACCAGACCGGTAGGAGGCAGGGGCCCTTACCAATATCTGTGGGAATACAGCGTCACTTCTGCTTCCTCAGGATTCTCTGCCGCACCGGGCATAAATAACCAGCAGCATTATACGCCTCCCGGAATAATTACCCAGACCACCTGGTTCAGAAGAAGGATTACCGATGCCAGCACCCCTGCCATTATTGACATTAGCAAACCGGTGATGGTTATTGCCCAGCCTTTCATTAAAGACAACGTAATCGGGAACCAGGATACCATATGTTTCAGCCAGGATCCACAGGCCCTGGGCTCGGTTCTTGAACTTCGTGATGGTAACGGAGTTTACAGCTTTGTGTGGGAATCAAGTTCTGACAATATAAGCTACACATCGCTGGCATCGCAGGCTGAGGGTTACGATCCTCCGGCAGGCCTTACTGCAACCACATGGTACAGACGTAAGGTGATGTCAGGGAGATGCGTAAACACAAGTGAACCTGTCAGGATCACGGTTCTGCCACTTATAACAGGCAACAGTATTATCACAGCTTCACAGGAGATATGTACAGGAATGCTTTTTGATAATCTCGAAGGAACCGTGGCTCCCCAGCTTTCCGGAGGAGACAACACTTATTCATACAGATGGGAGAGAAGCACAGACGGAGTCACAGGTTGGAATACAGCAACAGGAACATCCAACGGGCCCTCGTACAATCCGACCGAAAATCTTCCTCCTTTTCCGGGAAGTGAATATTACAGGAGAGTTGTCCTTTCAGGCGAGAATCATGTTTGTTCCGACATCAGCGCAACGGTTCTCCTTGTTCAGTACCCTGCCATAACCAATAATATTGTAACATCAGGCGATCAGACAATATGCTCGGGAGAAACGCCCGCAACCATAAGCGGCTCTGTACCCGAAAATGGGAAAGGACCAGGCTCATACATATATACCTGGCAGAGCTTCAGTAAGAATCATTCGTGGCAGGACATCCCCGGATTTACTGGTGTTACCTCACCCGATCTGACTTCCGGCCCTCTGACCGACTCGACAAGGTTCAGAAGAATTGTGCAGTCGTCAGCCTGTGCCAGTATCAGCCCTTCGGTTGCTGTTTATGTTCATAAACCAATTACTGACAATATAATTTCACTCCTCTCAGAGGGATCCTCAGATACAACTATATGTTCAGGGGGTGTTGCCAACAGGCTTACCGGCCGGATCCCCTCAGGCGGGAATGGGGTCGATTACTCATATCAGTGGCTAAGCTCAGCAGGCAATAATATATGGAGCCCGGTGGGCGAAGGGGGTAATACGGCCGGTTATTCTCCGGGCCAGCTGCCGTCCACAACCTTGTTCAAACGCAGGGTCGTGTCGGGAATGTGCAGTGATGAAAGCTCCCCCATATTAACTGTTAATATCCTGCCCTTACTTGTTAATGTACTGCCCGAAGATATGGCTGTATGCCATGAGACATCCTCTGACCCGGTAACGGGAACCCTTTCGGGCGGTGCAGGCAACCAGTACAGATATATCTGGGAGACCAGTCAGGATGGTGCTGAATGGACAGGGATGACATCAGATACACTTAGCAGTAACGGTGAGGCGCGGCTTGAACTTCCCCTGCTCTCTTCCAATGCAAAATTCAGGAGAAAAGTCTGGTCCGGTCCGTCCAACACATGCTACTCCGTTTCGAATGTTCTCGATGTATCGGTTACCCCAAGGCCTTACCCTGTGTTTGCCGGTAACGATACCATTATCAATTCCTTTGAGAATATATACCAACTGCATGCCACTGAGCCGGTGCTGGGCACCGGGACATGGAGTGTTGTATCGAGCCCTTCTGATCCTTCTTTCGATAATCCGGGCCTTTCAACGACCAGGGTTAGAAATCTTTCGGCCTCAGGCCCCAATGTCCTGCAATGGAAAGTAGTTAACGGAGTATGTGAACTGACATCAACAGTTACAATTGAAGTGATTGATATTCAGATAGCAGAAGGCCTTTCGCCCGACAATAACGGGAAAAATGATGTGATGGTTATCAAAGGGCTGGAGTTGTCGGTTGACGAGCTCTCAGGTATGCAGGCACATAATGTAAAGCTTGTCATTCTCAATGGTGCCGGGGTTGAAGTGTACTCAACGGCAAATTACGATGGTGATGTCTGGAAACCATGGGACGGCAGGAACTCAAGAGGTATAGATCTGCCCGAGGGGACTTATTACTATCTGCTTACAATAAAGTCGGGAAGGATAAACAAAGAATTTAAAAAGAGTGGTTTCATTGTACTTAAACGTTATTGACCGGAAAGACCGGACACAAAGCATAAGATAGTTATATGTTTTTAAGGAGGATTTTTACTGTTTTTTTGCTTATGACAGCAGGTCTTGCTGCCAATGGCCAGCATGTTGCCGATTCGCTGAGGATCAGCCTTGGATATCCTGTATACAGCCAGTATCTGCAAAACGGACTTGTCATCAATCCTGCATATGCAGGAACCAGAGGCGCTATGAGCGCTTTTATGTCGTACCGGATGCAGTGGATCGGGACTAAGGGATCTCCTCTTCTCCAGTCTCTTTCTGTTCACTCACCCATGAAGAACGACAAGGTCTCACTCGGCCTTCTTGCCAGGTTCATGCAGTACGGGGTTACAAAAACATCATCAGTATACGCCGATTATGCCTATGCCATCCGTTTCAGGGAGGGGCGCCTGTCGTTCGGGCTCCAGGGGGGGCTTGACATTTCAAACACCGACTATACAGGTCTTCTGCTTTTTGACCAGAACGATCCTGTATTTGAAGCAGATAATAAACCCTACATACTTCCTAACGTGGGAGCGGGTGTTTATTATTATACTGGCAGGTATTTTGCAGGTCTTGCTATTCCTTCCTTTCTCAGTTACAGGAGAAGTACCGGCGGATCAACCCATCTTTATCACAGCTTTGGTGAGTATAGTTTCATTATAAGCGGAGGTGCGGTGTTTGACATTAGTTCCGATATTAAGCTTAAGCCGTCGATCCTGTTTGATTATTCACTCAGGAGAACACGAAAGCTTAACCAGTTTGATCTGAATGTGAACATGATCTATGCTGATATGTTCTGGGGAGGATTGTCGTGGAGGGTTCCCGAGCAGGTGCTGGTGGGCATCTTCCAGGTCCAGCTTAACCAGCAGATTATGGCTGGAATATCGTATGATTATCCGGCAGGAAGGATGAATTCGTTTTCAAAAGGATCGACTGAATTTACCCTTAGATATGATTTTGGCTATAAGGTAAGCGCCGCCAATCCCAGATATTTTTAGATAAGGATGAAGAGAATAACAGTAACGGTAATATTAATAGTATCTGCACTTCTTTGCAGTGATAAATCCACTGCACAGGAGTTGTTCCGTTACAGTGTGTCGAGGATGCCATTTAACTCGGCTGTTTTTAACGATATCTCGCCCGTAATGTACAACGACGGTGTGATTTTCTGTTCAGACAGAAGGGTGAGCTCGATAAGTGACAGGACCTCCTTTGATGGCAGAAGACTTTTCAATATTTTCTTTGTTGAGCGACTTGATTCTTCGGATTGGAGTAAGCCTGTGGAGCTAAAGACCCCAAGAAGTGCCATGTTCAACAACGGACCCCTTTGTGTTGCTCCCGATGGCACCACAGTATATTTTACGAGCGAGGTAGAGACCGGACCAGATGCAAAGAGGCGTAACTTTGTAAACCATAGCGGTATTTTCAGGGCAACCCTGTCGGGTCAGGAGCTTGTTTCTGTTGAGCCCTTCAGGTATAACAGTATGGAATATGACGTGGCCCAACCTTCGCTCAGCAGCGATTCGCGTTACCTTTTCTTTTCTTCCGACATGCCGGGAGGACAGGGGGGGTCTGATATCTGGTACTGTGAATGGGTAAACGGTGACTGGGGTCCTCCGGTCAACCTGGGCCCAGGCATCAACACCCCGGCCTCTGAAAATTACCCTGTGATCCACCCCTCGGGTTATCTGTGCTTCACCTCTGACAGGCCCGGAGGTATGGGAGGTATGGATATCTATTATTCATTACTGAGTTACGGGACCTGGAGCGATCCGCTCCTTCTTCCTGAACCTGTTAACTCAGCATCTGACGACTTTGCCGTAAATTCGGGTGACAACCTGAGGAATGGTTTGTTTACAAGCAACCGCAGGAGGAGCGACGATTTATATTCCTTCGGAGCCACACTTATAAGAAAAGCAAGCTGTGAATCGATGATGGAGAATAATTTCTGTTACGAATTCATTGAAGAAAATGCCGTAAAATACGACTCCCTGCCTTTCAGGTACCAATGGAGATTCGGAGACGGGGCATCTGATACAGGTAAGATTGTAACCCATTGCTACTCCGGGCCCGGAACCTATATCATTCAACTCGACGTCATAAATCTTATAACAAACGAAACCAGTTACAATCAGAAATCAGATACACTGGTTCTTGCAGAGTATGAACAGGCATTCATAACCGCACCCGATACGGCTTACTCCGGTACTGAGGTAGGCTTTTCGGCTATGAGGACCAATCTGCCCGGTTGGGATATAGCAGAATATTACTGGAATTTTGATGATGAGACAGCTGCCGCAGGAACCGAAGTGAAGAAGAGCTTTACAGGTGCCGGTACCTACGAGGTGCAGCTTATTCTTACCTCGGCTGAGGGACCCACGGGAGCAGCAAGGGAAACCTGTGTTTCGAAAATTATTACAATACTCCAAAGCCCCTGAATATAAAATTACTATTTTTGATTCCGATGAGTGTATGCAATATAATAAGGTCATTAATAACAGCAGCTGCCCTGCTGGCAGCAATTACCCCTGAAGCAGCCGGACAGGCAGTACCCGGAAATGATGAGAACATCCCTTTCCTTGTTACTTTTGGAAAACAGGGTGAGACTTCATGGGGTGACGATGACTTTTATTCCCTGTTCTTCTTCACAATACCAAAGGATTTCAACCAGCAGTTTTATATAAAGGTCTTTGATCCCGATGTGGGCGGTGAACATGATGAACTTCAGGGAGTGTGGGACTCACGGACCATGTTTTCTGTTTATGGAGGCAATGGAGTCGATCCCGACAAGAATGTGGAATCAAGGGGATTGATTGAAGGAGCCAACTATAAAACGGGTACGCTTCTGGCGTCGAGAGTATTCGGGGTTGACCCCAGGTATGACAACAAATACTATGCTTTCGGCCCTTTTAGCCCCTCTCAGGGCGATTTCAATGAGAAATGGAATAGTTACATTTTCAAGATAGTGTGTGAAGGCATCGTTGGTGATGATGGCAACCTTCACAGGTATTTCATGAGCCGCGAGAGAGATACTGAGGTCCCCATTGAAGGCGCAAATGCCTTTACCTATGAGTATACCTTCAGGATGTGGAACGATACAAAGAGTGTTTCCCATATTTACCCCTATGTCGATACAGGTATAGTATGGATAAGACAAAGGAATTTTGACTGGGATGACGACGGGAACATCCTTGTTGTGTCGACTTACAAGCAGGGAATACAGGTGCCGATTTCAGCCGAAAATGAATGGGCAGTGTCGAGAATACCGATCGAACCGCCAGAAATTGGCAAGTCTCTTGATTTTCAGTTCCATAAAAAGCAGGAAGCCCTGGTACGAAATAATAATGTGGTAATATCACTTGAGAACCAGCGTGGTGATGCCCTCCAGTTCTTCAGTTCACCTATCGGAGGGGTTCCCAGATATCAGCCCAAAACAATGATAAGGCAGGTTCAGAAAAAATAGCATGATTCTGATATGAGAAGAATTCGAAGGCTAAGCGTACTGGTTTGCACCATAGCGTGTATCTTCCTATACCCGACATTACTCAACGGGCAGGGTTACAGATTCAGGAATTATAATTCATCAGACGGACTTCCCAGTACTGTCATCTACTCGATGATCCAGGATGATCAGGGCTATATGTGGATTGGAACGGGGGCAGGACTGGTAAAGTTTGACGGATTTGCCTTCCGTAGAATTCCCTTCCCCGATCAAGATGAAAACAGGTACATCACCTCTTCGGCAAAGGATAAAAGCGGAAGGCTATGGTTCGGAAGCAACGACGGATCTGTTTATTATCTTTCTGATGGCAGCCTTGTTCAGGTCGCGGTATCAAACAGTTCAGGTATAGCCTCAATTCTTAGCGGCAGTGATGGCCTGATCTGGATCATTCCTCAGAAAAAACCGGTTCTTAGCCTTGATCCCGGAAGACCCTCACAGATAGCTGAGTATACTACTGAAGGTGACCCGCTGATGTCGGCAGCCTGTTTTTCAACTGACGGCAAGCTGCTAATCGGTACAATAGAAAACATCATGGTTTGTGAACCCTCGGGGGGAGAATTGAATAAGTCAGCAGTAATAGAGGGCTTTGACTATGCCAGAATAATGTCGGTTACACAGGGAAATGCCAGTAATGAATTTCTTATAGGTACCGACGGAAACGGACTCTTCAGTCTCCGCCTTAACGGGAATGATTACGATCTTACACGCCGGGGGACGACTTCTGCTCTTGAGTATTCATCTGTCAGGTCAGTGATAGCTGATGAGGCAGGAAGCTTATGGATCGGAACAGCAGAGGAGGGAGTAATAAGGATAACGGGCGATTCGGAAGAAATCATCGATGAGGCATCGGGACTTCCCGGAAGCTATGTCTCCTGTATGTATCTGGATGCAGGACATAACATATGGATTGGCTTTAACGGCCAGGGTTTGTCCCTGCTCGGCTCTGATGCCTTCAGCTACTTCCTGCCCGGTAACGGGACTTATCCTGAAAACATCCTTTTTGTGAGTTCATTTAAGGATGATTTCTTCCTGGGAACACCTTCAGGGTACTATCTTTTTGATCCCGTTACCAACCCGGTTGGTAGTTTCAGAGATCTGTCAGCTCATACGGGGCATAATGATATTAGTTCTTATTTCATTGATAATGAAAATAGTATATGGTTTGCAACCAGGGGGGCAGGCCTTTTTAGTATGGACGATAACGGAAGGGTCAGACAGGTTTTCAGGTCGGGAGACTCAGGTGAGAATAATATTTTCCATGTCGAGGTTGACAGGGATAACATATGGCTGGCCTCATTGAACGGATTGCTTTTGCTTGACAGGAGGACAGGTGAGCTGAAATCGAACTACAACATAAACAAAGGGCTGCCGCACAACTATATTAACCAGATCACCCCGGCAGGAGACGGAAGCGTTTATGTGGCCTGTGAGAGCGAAAGGCTCTACCGTGTCGATCCCGTTTCAGGCATCATAGCTGGCAACCAGGTTATTGCCGGTAATATGCTTAATAAGATTATGGCTGTGATGGTCGACCAGGAAAACAATGCATGGGCCGCAACATCAGGGAACGGAGTGTTCCGGATCAGTGCCGACACTGTCATGTCTTTGTCAACAGCTGACGGACTGATGTCAAATTACTGTTACAGCATCTTTGCCGGCTCAGACGGCAGTATATGGATAGGTCATTCAAGAGGCTTTTCTGTTTATGATACTGAATCGGGACTGATAAAGGGTTACGATACCGGATTTGCCAGGGGAGGGGACTGTAATGCTGACTGTTTCTATGAATCATCAGGGGGCAGGGTGTTTATAGGGACTACCAGGGGACTTATAGTCTACGACAGGAAGAGGGAAAACAAAAGCAATCTTCCTCCGTTGAACAACATAAACTCTATAACCATAAATAATGTTGAATATCCTTATCAGCCGGAGATAGTCCTTCCTTACAGGAAGAATTACTCGGTAAAAATCAGCTTTGTAGGGATCAACTTCAGCAATCCTGAGAAGGTTTTCTACAGCACCATGATGGAAAACTATGATGCCGGCTGGACCGACTTCACGACTGAAAGGGATGTCACATACAGCCTGAGGGACGGCAGGTACAGGTTCAATATGGTATCGCAGAGCGAGGATGGCCTGACTGATGAGAATCCGCTCACTCTTGACCTTGTTATAAGGAAACCATTCTGGAGAAGCTGGTGGTTTGTACTTTCTGCTTTTTTTGCCATTGCCGGTCTTTTTATTCTTATAGTAAGACAAAGGGAGAAAGCCCAGAAGAAGATACAGACTTATCTGGAACAGGAGCTTGAGGCCAGGACCGAGGTAGTGATGAAACAGAAGAGTGAGATAGAGCTTCAGAACATGGAGATCACCGACAGCATCAATTATGCAAGGAGAATCCAGTCGAGCATACTTCCTGATATAAGCAGGCTAAGATCATATTTTAAAGGAGCATTTATAACTTTCTATCCCAGGGATATTGTGAGCGGGGATTTTTACTGGTTTGATAAACTTGATGACGGAAAGTTCATTCTTGTATGTGCCGACTCAACCGGACACGGGGTGCCTGGTGCATTTATGTCAGTTATAGGCTCAACCCTTCTGAGGGATATAGTTACAAGGCAGCGCATCTCAAAGCCGTCGGAGATTCTTGCCAGGCTCGATAAACAGATTTTTTCGACATTGAACCAGAACCACGAACTGGGTGTGTCGAACGACGGGATGGATATGGTCGTTTGTGAGTTCTCGAATAATAACAGACATGTACGCTTTGCCTCTGCGATGCGTCCTGTAATACTTGTAGTCGACGGGGAGATCCTGTATATCAAGGGAAACAGATCGTCGGTCGGCGGCGAATCGGTCAATGAGAAATTTTTTGACGATCAGGAGTACTTTCTTAATGAAGGCGATACCATTTATCTGTTCTCCGACGGGTTGCCCGATCAGTTCGGCGGCGAAGACGGCAAGAAGATGAAGATTGCTAGACTTAAGGATTTCATAGAGGAGATCTCAGTGCTGTCGATGGACGAGCAGGGTGAGGCTGCTTCCAGTTTTTACCATGAATGGAAGGGTGATTACGACCAGGTCGACGACATAATTTTTATGGGAGTAAGAGTCTGACCTGGTCAGGGGTAGGTTTCGTTGACCGATATATCTATTTCGGGTGTGGAAGAAGTATTACTTTCATTTCCGGCCCTGTCCCTGATGTAAAAGTCATACCTGAGAATATCAGCCGGAGACCATGTGAAATACAGGAAGGTTACCGAGATGGTCCCTTTAAGTATTTTGTTCTGGCCCTCTCTCTCCATATAGGGTATCCTGTAACCTGTGGGTTTTAAAGGGTCATTTTGAGCAACCGGAGTCATCACCCCGTCGATTTGTCTGTAAAGGGAGAAGAAGAGATTGATTGTGTCAAACGAAAGACCGTCGGCCGGAAGGGGAAGCCCCAGATCTCCATCACCATCCTCAAAATAAAACTTAAGTCTTCCTGCTCTGGCAGGGTTGCCAAGGATGTCGGTAGTGTCAAACACAGCAAAACTTGTGAACTCAACATAAGGTTCGGGAGGGAGCTTTTCTATCTTCCTGCACGACATAATGAGGACTGTGGACACTATTAGCGGAATTGCAAGTCGCATCGGTTTCATAAACTGCTACTCCTTTTTAAACAAAAATCACACCAATTTACATTATTTTTTCCTGAAAAACACCCTGACGGGCACGCCTGTGAAATCAAAATTCTCCCTGATCCTGTTCTCTATATATCTTTTATAGGGCTCCTTTATGTATTGGGGCAGATTACAGAAGAAAGCAAAGGTAGGGGTTCCTGTCGGCAACTGGGTGACATATTTAATCTTTATGTGTTTCCCCTTTGCAGCAGGAGGCGGATTATCATTTATAAGTGCAAGCATCACTTCGTTAAGCCGTGCCGTATTGATCTTCCTCTTCCTGTTTTCATTTACTTTTTCGACAAGATCCAGGATCTTATGTATCCTTTGCTTATTGGTTGCCGAGATAAATAAAATGTCGTAGTCGGTAAAGGGAGAGGTTCTGTTCCTGATTTCTTTTTCAAACAGTGCTGAGGTCTGATTCTCCTTCTCTATAAGGTCCCATTTGTTTACTAGTATTATCATCCCTTTATTGTTGTTCTGTATCAGGGAGATGATACTCATATCCTGCGATTCAATGCCCCTTGTGGCGTCAATGAGAAGAAGGCAAATATCTGAATTCTCGATTGTTCTTACAGCTCTCATCACCGAATAGAACTCGATATCCTCGGATACTTTCCCCTTTTTTCTTAGGCCGGCAGTATCGACAAGAAAGAAATCGCGGTTAAACTTGTTGTATCTAGTAAAGATTGAATCGCGTGTCGTTCCGGCAAGGGGGGTGACAATGTTTCTTTCCTCGCCAAGCAGGGCATTTACAAGTGATGATTTACCCACGTTGGGTCTTCCGACTATTGCCACCCTTGGGATATCAGGTATCGGCTCGTCAGACTGGTCCGCAAAGCTGGCAGTAACGGCATCGAGCAGATCTCCTGTACCGCTGCCGTTCGCTGAACTTATTGTGAAAAAGTCACCGAATCCCAGGCTGTAGAACTCGGCAGCTTCGGCAATCCTTTCATTGTTGTCGACCTTATTGACAACCAGGATAACTTTTCTGTCGGTTCGTCTGAGAATGGAAGCCACCGTTTTATCAAGGTTGTGAATACCAGTCGTTACGTCAACCAGGAAAAGGATTACATCAGACTCATCAATGGCCAGAATGACCTGCTTGTTTATCTCTTCCTCAAAGATATCTTCAGATCGTTCGACATAACCACCTGTATCGATAACTGAAAAGTCGATACCGTTCCAGTTCGACCTTCCGTAATTACGGTCGCGTGTCACCCCGCTTGTTTCATCAACAATGGCTTCCCTCGATTCGGTGAGTCTGTTGAAGAGGGTTGATTTTCCTACATTTGGTCTGCCTACAATAGCTACTATCCTGCTCATTTAAAAATCTTTTACCTGTAACCGAATCTTCTAAGCATCAAGGGTTTTTCCCTCCAGTCCTTGCTAACCTTTACATAGAGTTCCAGAAATACCTTCTTACCGAAGAAGTCTTCCATATCCTTTCTTGCCTCAGTACCCACCTTTTTAAGTTTTGCTCCCTTATGACCGATAACAATGCCTTTCTGGCTTTCTCTTGCCACATGGACAACAGCTCTTATGCTATACATTTTTGGCTCCTCGGTGAAGCTTTCTATCTCAGTCTCGACTGAGTAAGGAATCTCCTTCTGATAGTTAAGCAGAATCTTCTCCCTTATTATCTCTGATGCGAAGAATCGTTCATATTTGTCAGTAAGCTGGTCTTTGGGGAAATATGGAGGACCTTCCGGGAGCATGCTTAGAATGGCATTTAGCAGGATGTTGAGGTTAAAACCCAGCAGGGCGGAAATGGGTATTAAGGGTGAACCGGGAAAGATCTTCTCCCATCTGCCGGCAATATCATCAAGCTCTGCCTGATTCGAAAGGTCAACCTTATTGACAACAACAAGCACAGGCACTCCTGACGATCTTATCTTTTCTATATAGTCATTCACCGGCTGGTCTTTTTCAGTGACATCGGTAACATATATAAGAATATCGGCATCGGTAAGAGCCATGTCAACAAAAGCCATCATCGACTCCTGGAGCCTGTACTTTGGTGTAAGTATCCCCGGTGTGTCTGAATAGACAATCTGGAAATCATCCCCGTTGACAATTCCCATGATCCTGTGCCTTGTGGTCTGTGCCTTTGAGGTTATTATAGAAAGCTTTTCCCCGACCAGGGCATTCATCATGGTCGATTTGCCTACATTCGGATTGCCGATTATGTTTACAAAACCTGATTTGTGTGGTTTAGTGGTCATTAAAATATCCCTCTTTTTAGCATAACGATCTCTTTTTCTGATAGGTACCTCCATTTTCCCCTGGGGAGGTTCTTTTTTGTGAGACCAGCAAAATAAACCCTGTCGAGTTTTTTCACTTTGTATCCAAGGGTCTCGAACATCCGGCGGATAACCCTGTTTTTTCCTGAATGGAGTTCGATACCTATCTGTGACTTATCTTCCGAATCAGCGTAAGCTACTGCATCAGCAGCAACTGTACCGTCTTCGAGTTCCACTCCTTCAGTGATTCTGAAGAGGTCGTTTTTCAAAACCGGTCTGTCGAGGGTGACATGGTATATCTTTTTCTTCTCGTAGCGCGGATGGGTGAGTTTTCCTGTAAGCTCCCCATCGTTGGTGAGCAGCAGTACACCTGTGGTCGACTTGTCGAGCCTTCCCACCGGGTATACTCTTTCGGGACATTCATCCCCGATAATCTCAAGAACAGTATGATCGGCATGGGGATCTTCGACTGTGGTTACATAGCCTTTAGGCTTGTTAAGGAGGATATAGACCTTTTTTTCAGCCGAGAGTTTTTTGTTTTTGTAACGGATCTCGTCTTTATGGGTAACTTTCAGACCCATCTCAGTCACAACCTTTCCGTTGACGGTTATCAGTCCGTTGCGGATAAGGTCATCTGCCTCACGCCTTGAGCAGATACCGCTGTTGGCAATGAAACGATTGAGCCTTACGGCTTCCTGAACTTTCCCGGAGGCTTTTCTGACCGGTCTTTTCTTTTCGGGCCCCCTTTTTTCTTCACCCTTCCTGAATACCATAAATATTTTTTATCAGGCTGCAAAGGTACAATTATTTGCCAATATAATGATTTGATGATAATTTTGCACCTTTGCACAAGTTAATTAAAAGAGGTATGACGCTTATAAAATCAATCTCAGGAATCAGAGGAACGATTGGGGGAAGGCCGGGCGAGGCACTGACTCCGGTTGACATAGTAAAGTTTTCGGCCGCGTTCGGAACCTGGCTGAAAAGGCGAAATGCAAATACAAAGGTAAGGGTGGTAACCGGCCGTGATGCCAGAAAATCGGGCGTTATGGTCAGTGGTCTGGTCAACCTTACACTCAGCGGCCTTGGTATTGATATTACCGAGGTGGGGCTGGCAACAACACCTACAGTTGAACTGGCAGTTACCGGAACGGGTTCTGATGGCGGAGTCATTGTTACTGCCAGTCATAACCCTGCAGAGTGGAATGCCTTAAAGCTGCTTAATGAAAAGGGAGAGTTTCTCACAGCTGCCGACGGGGCAGAGGTTCTTGAAATAGCTGATAAAGAAGACTTTGTCTTTGCCGGAGTGAATGATGCCGGTTCGGTTATTGCCGACGGATCGTGGAACAAAAAGCACATTGAAGCTATTCTCAATCTGGAGCTTGTGAATGCCGATGCAATAAGGGCAGCCGGATTCAGGATAACAGTCGATTGTATCAATTCGGTCGGTAGCATAATTATTCCTGATCTTCTCAGGGCTCTTGGAGTTAATGATATGATACTCCTTAACGGGGTGCCGGATGGTAATTTTGCACATAATCCTGAACCATTGCCTGCCAATCTTGTTGAGATTTCTGAGGTGACCCGTAAAGAAAGGGCCCATGCAGGCTTTGTAGTTGATCCGGATGTTGACAGACTGGCAATTATCTGCGAGGATGGTTCAATGTTCGGTGAGGAATATACCCTTGTTGCTGTTTCAGATTATGTCCTCAGGCATACTCCCGGGAATACTGTTTCAAACATGTCGTCGACAAGGGCACTTAAGGATATCACTGAAAAATCCGGATGCAGCTATTTCTCATCAGCCGTTGGTGAGGTCAATGTGGTGACAGAGATGAAAAAGCATAATGCAGTTATTGGAGGTGAAGGTAACGGAGGTGTGATATATCCCCCTCTTCATTATGGACGCGATGCCCTTGCGGGGATCGCCCTCTTCCTTACACTGCTCGCCGGCAGTGGCATGTCGTGCTCTGAGCTCAGAAAGACTTATCCGGGCTACGTTATAGCCAAGAAGAAACTTGAACTTTCTCCGGACGTTGATTTCAGAACAATACTCGACACGGTAAGATCACGGTTCAGCCGGTATCTTATAGATGAAAGGGATGGCATGAAAATAGAGATGGAAAACGGATGGGTTCAGATCAGAAAATCCAATACTGAACCCATAATGAGGGTCTATGCAGAAGGAAGAAATGATAAAGAGGCTGATGATCTGGCAGATAGCGTGATAAAGATTGTTAAAAATATCTAATGGAAAACTATTTTTGACATCTTCCGGAATAAAAATCCCTGAATGAGTGTCTGTAGAGGGTAAAGGTCAGAGTAGCGTTCAGCCGGCAGCTGAAGGAAAAAAAGCTCAGCTACTCTGAATCACATCGGTAAACTAATGATTTATACAGGGATAAATAAATAATAAAGGATAATTCAGATGAAAAGGACAATTATTATTACAGGAATTGTTGCAGTTTTGGCGATAATCGTACTGATTTTAATCGGCAGGGCATCTAAGAAGAAGGATATTGCAAATCTTTATGCCGAGGTACAGAAAGGGCAGTTTGATATCGTTGTTACTACAACCGGAGAGTTACAGGCTGAGAATTCAACCAACATTACCGGACCTGAGTTTGCCCAGAGCAGGAACATAAGAGCCATGGATATCAAGATTACCGACCTTGTTGCCGAGGGTACCGAGGTAAAGGCTGGAGATTATGTGGCCACTCTAGACAGGACTACTTTCGATAATAACCTGAAAGATGAGCTTGAAAGACTTACAACCCAGGAAACCAACCTTGAGGTTAAGATGCTCGATACGGCTGTTACTCTCAGCAACCTCAGGGATAACATTAAAAACCTGAGATTCTCTGTAGAGGAAGCAAACATAACCCTTCAGCAGTCAAAATATGAGCCTCCTACAACCATCAGGCAGGCTGAGATTTCGCTCGACAAGGCACAAAGATCACTGGAGCAGGCTGTCAAAGGTTATGAGCTCAGGCTCGAACAGGCCCGTTCGGATATGAGAACCATCAGAAATAATCTCAACGAACAGCGTCAAAGGGTTGCTGATATTCAGAAAATCCTTTCCCAGTTTGTCATTACAGCACCATCCGACGGTATGGTTATTTATATGAGAGACAGGACCGGAGCCAAAAGGAAAGTGGGATCTTCAGTATCTCCCTGGGATAATGTTGTTGCAACGCTTCCCGATATGTCGACCATGATTTCAAAGACCTATGTCAACGAGATAGATGTAAGCAAGGTAAATGTAGGTCAGAAGGTCGATCTTATTGTTGATGCTTTCCCTGAGAGGTCATACACCGGTCAGGTCATCTCTGTGGCCAATATAGGCGAACAGCTTCCCAATGCTGATGCCAAGGTGTTTGAGGTAACAATAAAAGTAAACGGGTCCGATCCTATCCTCAGACCATCAATGACTACAGGAAATAAGATTGTCACAAAATCTATTTCTGATGTCACTTATATCCCTCTTGAGAGTGTGCAGACAGGTGTAGACAGTATTCCTTTTGTCTATACAAAAGACAGGACAAGGCAGGTCGTTGTTCTTGGGGAATCAAATGAGAACAACATTGTTGTCGAGCAGGGTCTTGAGCCCGGAGACCTGGTGTACCTGAGTGTTCCCGAGAAGCCCGAGAATTTCAAGCTTGAAGGCGAAGAGCTGATTGAAATTATCCGTGAAAAGGTCAGAGCAAAGGCTGAGGAAGAGAAAAGGCTAAGAGAAGAGGCAGAAAAAGCCAGCCAGAGAAGGCCCGGAATGATGCCCGGCATGCCTGGAGGGGCAATGCCTGGTGGAATGGGAGGGGAAATGACTCCCGAGATGATTGAGAGGTTCCAGAGTATGAGGAACAACATGCCGGCCGGAGCACAGGGAGCCCCCGGTGCAACAGGTGGCCAGCGCCCGGGTGGTGGTGGACAGCAACCTCAGAGGGTTCCTGCCAACCCGGGAGGCGGAGAATAATACCATTCATCAAAACGTGTGATAGTACCAGAATTTTTCCTAAAGTGAAATGCTATGTTAAAATTTATCTTCAGATATTTTCATGATATTGAGATCGCAGTTGAATCGATAATCTCGAACAAGCTGAAATCGATGCTTACCGCTCTCGGTATCATATTCGGGGTCGCTGCAGTTATTGCAATGCTTGCGATCGGGAAAGGCGCCAAACAGGAAATCATGGAACAGATGAAAATGGTAGGTGTCAACAACATCCTTATCAATCCCATTATTCCTGATAAATCATCTTCAGCAGAAGAGGGTGAAAAACAGCAGAAGAAGTTCTCGAGAGGTCTTAACATGCTTGATGTTGAGGCAATAAGGTCGACCCTGCCCTCTGTCAGAAGGATCAGTCCTGAAATTTCATTCAACTCAACTGCTATGCTTAACGGTGTTAAATACACTGCCAAGCTGGTAGGGGTATCAAACGATTACTTCGAACTGTATAACCTTCCCCTTGTGTCGGGAACCATTTTTAATGACTATCAGGAACAGAACGGTATCCAGGTTTGTATCATCGGGGCAAATATAAGGGCTAAATTTTTCAGCAAGGTTGATCCCATCGGCCAGTATATCAAGTTCAACGGTATATGGCTAAAGGTAATCGGAGTACTTCAGAAAACCAATGTGAGCCTTACCGGATTCGAAGAGAAAGGTGTAAATGTTTATAATGATAATATCTATATTCCTGTCCAGACCATGCTTCTCAGATATCAGAACAGGGCTTTGCTTAATACCAAGCTGGTATCTGAGGCATCCACAAGCGTCCAGATGTTCGGTGGTGGTGGCGGACCGGGTGGAATGTCAAGAGTTATTGTAAGCAGTGCTGATGCTTCAGCTGATGTTGAGACCAACTACAACCAGCTCGACAGGATAGTCGTTCAGGTCAATGAAACCGAACAGCTCAGTCCTACTACCGAAATCCTCAGCAGGATGCTTACAAGACGTCATAGTAATGTGAAGGACTTTGAGATAACGGTGCCCGAACTGCTTCTTAAGCAGCAGCAGAGGACAAAGGACATCTTCAATATTGTTCTCGGTGCTATAGCCAGTATCTCTCTTATAGTCGGAGGTATTGGTATTATGAACATTATGTTTGCCTCTGTCATGGAAAGGATAAAGGAAATAGGAACAAGGATGGCTATCGGAGCCAAAAAGATGGATATCGTTGTCCAGTTCCTTTCAGAAGCCGTTCTTATAAGTGTTACAGGTGGCTTTATCGGTGTTTTTCTTGGAGTCATCATGGCAAAACTGATCGAGCAGATTGCAGGTATCATGACGCTGGTCTCATTTTTCTCGGTCGTCATAGCTTTCGGTGTTTCGGCAGCTGTTGGCGTTATCTTTGGCTATTCTCCTGCAAAAAGAGCATCTGAAAGAGATCCGATCGAATCATTAAGGTATGAATAAAATATTTAAGATGAAGAAGTTATTTTTATTATTGTCAATTGGTTTATTCCTTTTTCCGGCCGGGAAAACAGAGGCCCAGGAAATAAAAAGGCTAACACTTGAAGAGGTTATTAAAATTGCCGAAGAGAACTCTCCCAATGCCATGATGGCCAGGAACAGGTTCCGCGCAAGTTACTGGCAGTACCGTACTTTTGTTGCCGAATACAGACCTTCCCTCACTTTTTCGGGAACAACACCTAATTACAGTACAGCATTGGAAAGGGTATGGAACTCACAGAGAGAAGAGTGGTATTACAGGTCAACCGACGTGCTGAGAAACATAGGATCTCTTTCGCTTTCTCAGAATATTGGCCTTACCGGCGGTACCATTTCACTTAATTCCGATCTTACTCTCGAGAACGATTTTGAGAACGATAAAAGGAATTATATTACTGCCCCGTTAAGTATTTCTCTTAACCAGCCCCTGTTCAGGTATAACTCCCTCAAATGGCAGAAGAAGACAGAGCCCCTTAAATATGAGACTGCCAAGAAAACTTACCTTTCGAATATGGAGGGAGTACATTCACAGGCGGTTATGAATTTCTTCTCACTGGCGCTGGCACAGATTAATACCCAGATTTCAGCCATGAACTACTCCAACTCCGATACTCTTTACAGGATGGCAGAAGGAAGGTTCCAGCTGGGTACAATTTCTGAAGATGAACTTCTTCAGATGCAGCTTACCTGGCTTAACTCGCAGACCGACAGGGCTCAGGCAGAGATGAACCTGAGAGACAGGGAGATCAGGTTGAGATCTTTCCTTGGCTTTAACGACAACGTCAGGATAGAACTTATACTTCCCTCCGATATCCCCGATCTTCAGGTTAGTCCCCAGGAAGTTCTTGATATGGCCGTTGCCAACAACCCTGAAATAATGCAGCAGCAGCTCACGCTCCTTCAGGCGCAGAGCAGTGTGGCTCAGGCCAAGGCTGAAAAAGGACTTAACGCAAACCTTGTAGCATCATTCGGTTTGCGTGACCAGGATCCTGACTTTGAACTTGCATATGCACAGTCGAACCAGCAGCAGAGTATCCGGCTGGGGGTTACCCTGCCTATACTCGACTGGGGTCTCGGACGCGGCCGTTACAAAATGGCCCAGTCAAACCTTGAACTTACCCAGGTACAGTCTGATCAGGCCATCAGGGACTTTGAGCAGAACCTGCTTCTCGATGTAGACCAGTTTAACCTTCAGGCCCAGCAGGTGGCAATAGCGGCTAAATCGGATACAGTGGCAATGAGGATGTACGAGGTTACCAAGGCAAGGTTCCTCATTGGAAAGATTGCCGTACTCGACCTTAATAATGCTGATACCCGTAAAGACCAGAACAGGAGGGCTTATGTCCAGGCCCTTCAGAACTACTGGAACTACTTCTATAACATCCGCAGCCTCGCCCTCTACGACTTTGTTAATAAAAAGCCGCTCGAGGTCGAATTTGAATCGCTTCTGGATTAATGGTATATATTACACTCCAACTCTGAGCCTGGCATTTTTTGCCAGGCTTTTTTATAAGTTTTCAACTTAATTATTATTAAAGGTTTTTATAAAATTTTAATATCTTTGCGCCTCAACAAACGAATATTCAGAAATTAAGATCGAATTAATCCAAAAATAAGAGAGATGCAGAACAAAGCAGCTATTATCACTCTGGCAATTGCATTGGCGCTTGTAACGATATATCAGCTTTCGTTTACAGGTGCGGCGTTCAAGGTAAGAAAAGATGCCAGGGAGTATTCCCAGGGAGACCTTGTTAAGCAGGGGGCCTATATTGACTCGATCAATGCCCTGCCAAAAGATAAATGGAGTTTCCTTGGAAATACTTTTAAAGAGGTCCAGAAAAAAGAGATTAATCTCGGTCTCGACCTGAAAGGCGGAATGAACGTCATCCTTGAAGTATCTGTCGAGGACATACTCAAAGCTCTCTCAAACTACAGCACCGACAAGACCTTTAATGAAGCACTGGTAAGGGCGAGGACAATGCAGCAGACTCAGAGCCAGATCGAATTTCTGACTCTTTTCGGAAGAGCATTCCAGGAAATTGACCCTAATGCCAGCCTGGCTGCCATCTTCGGTACAGTTGAACTTAGAGAAGAAATAAATTTCAGTTCAACAAATGAGCAGGTTCTCAGGGTTCTCGATGACGAGGTTTCTGCTGCCATCGATAATGCATTTAATATCTTGCGGTCGAGGATCGATAGATTTGGGGTTGTTTCACCAAATATCTCCCATATGGCTACCAAAGGCCGTATTCTTATTGAACTGCCTGGCCAGGATGATCCCACAAGGGTGCGTGAACTTCTTCAGGGAACCGCTAATCTTGAGTTCTGGGAGACATACGAAAATGCAGAAATAATAGGATACCTGGCGCAGGCCAACACCCTCCTCAGGGATATTCAGGCTAGCTCTTCTGTGGCTGAACCTCTTGACGGAGAAGAAGTACAGGCTGATACTACATCTGAAGCTTCGGGAGACCAGTCACTGCTCGACCTGATCAGGGAAGACAGCACAGTTCAGGCTCCTGCTTCGACAAGGGAAGAGTTTAACGTTCAGAATCCTCTTTTTGGTGTTCTGAGTCCCAGGGTGACCGAACAGGGCGAAGCACTGCCTTCAAGCATGGTCGGACTCGCAGCAGGGATAGATACCGCCAAGGTTAACGATATGCTTAAGCTGAACCAGGTAAGAGCTCTCTTTCCCCGCGACCTCAGACTCCTCTGGAGCCAGAATCCGTATAAATATGACCCCTCAGGTACTCTTTATGAGCTTCATGCAATAAAGGTTACCACCCGCGACGGACGCCCTCCCATGGATGGCGATGTAATTACTTCGGCACGTCCTTCTTCCGGCGTTACAGGATCGGAAGTCAAGGTTGACTTCTCAATGAATGCCGAAGGTGCCAAGACATGGGCAAGAATAACCCGAGAGAACATAGGCAGATGTATTGCCGTTGTCCTTGACGGATACGTACGTTCATACCCAAGGGTTGAAGTTGAGATAACAGGAGGTAATACTGAGATAACAGGCGACTTTACAATTGAAGAAGCCGACGACCTTGCAAATATCCTCAAATCAGGAAAACTTCCGGCTCCGGCCAGAATAGTATCTGATACCGTTATAGGCCCGACACTTGGTAAAGAAGCCATCAGTGCCGGTCTGATTTCCTTCATAATCTCTTTTGTAATAGTTCTGCTTTATATGATCTTCTATTACAGTAAGAGCGCCGGCACAATAGCCGACATAGCACTGTTCGGAAACATATTCCTGTTATTGGGAGTCACAACATCCCTGGGTGCCGTTCTCACCCTTCCTGGTATTGCCGGTATTGTCCTTACAATGGGTATGTCGGTCGATGCCAACGTTCTTATCTTTGAGAGGATAAGGGAGGAACTAAGGGCAGGTAAGGGCGTTAAACTGGCAATTGCCGATGGTTACAAGGGAGCCCTTTCAGCCATCCTCGACTCAAACATAACCACCCTTCTTACAGGGGTCGTTTTGTATATCTTCGGAACAGGACCAATAAAAGGATTTGCAACAACCCTTATTATCGGTATCTTCACTTCACTGTTCTGCTCGATCTATATCACCCGCCTCATATACGACTGGCTGCTTAAGAAAAAC
>CAZXSW010000010.1:32636-49026 GCA_964642615.1 uncultured Rikenellaceae bacterium
GCCATGGTGGCCGTTGCTCATGATACAATGGTGGTAATTGGGATCTATTCCCTTCTGTGGGGTTTCCTGCCATTCTCAATGGAGATCGACCAGGCTTTTATAGCTGCTATCCTTACCGTAATTGGTTACTCTGTCAACGATACTGTTGTCGTGTACGACCGCCTGAGGGAATTCCTCCCGCTTCACCGGAAACGTCCCGTGAAAGAAGTAATTAACCTTGCCATGAACGACACCCTTAGCCGTACGCTTAATACAGGTGTAGCTTCTATCCTGGTTCTGGTTGTGATGTTTTTCTTTGGCGGTGCAACAATCAGGGGCTTCCTCTTTGCTCTTATAATCGGGGTCATTGTAGGAACCTATTCTTCCATATTTATAGCTTCTTCCATTGTGTACGACTCAACAAGGAAAAAGGGAATTAAGTCTTGATCAGATAAATGAATTAACAAAGGGGGCCTTTTACGACCCCTTTTTTTTTGTTTCACACCGGGCACTCAACAGCAATAAGTCATTACTTTTTATTAACTTTGTCATCCGGATTGACAATTGATTTAAATCAGATGAGCGGACAGGAAATTTTTGTTATTGTAATAGTGGTGCTTCTGCTCTTTGGTGCCGACAAGCTGCCCGAAATAGCAAAAGGGATCGGGAAGGGTATGCGCGACTTCAGAAAGGCCACCGACGACATTAAGAGGGAATTCGATGAGAGCACAAGGGAGATTCGCAAGGATTTTAACGAGGTAACCAGTACCATTAAGAATGAGGTTAATGATATCTCAGGGACTATCACAAAAGATGTCACTGAGGTAAAGGATAATATTAACAGGGAGATTAATCAGGTAACCGGAGATATAGAGAAGACTGTTACTGAGGTAAAGGAAAACTTTGAAAAAGAAGCCGGCGAGATTAAGGAAAATCTTGAGAAGGGTACAGGTGAAACAAAGGATGACGCTGGCAAGGATGCAGGTGAGGTAAAGGATAGCTACAAAAGAAACATTAATGAACCTGACGATAATTATTATAACTATGGTTATAATAATGACTGACACCTTCTTTTCCGCCTTTTAAAGACCTTTGTTAACCAGTTGTTTGCTTTTTAATTCAGGCGATGATCAGAACCACAGGAATCACCAAATCATACGGCGAGCTAAGGGTACTCAAGGGTATTGATATAGAGATCAATGATAAAGAGGTGGTTTCTATTGTCGGTGCCAGTGGCGCCGGAAAGACAACCCTCCTTCAGATAATCGGAACACTTGATTCGCCCGACAGCGGAACAGTTTACTATGACGAAAAAGACATAAGCAGACTTGGGAATAAGGCTATGGCTTCGTTCAGAAACTCGAACATTGGCTTTGTATTCCAGTTCCATCAGCTGCTGCCTGAGTTTACAGCCCTCGAAAACGTTTGTATCCCAGCCTATATTGCAGGTAAAAACAAGTCCGAAGCCGAATCCAGGGCGGCTGAGCTGCTTGGATTTCTTAACCTTACTGACCGGTCAGAACATAAGCCATCAGAACTCAGTGGCGGCGAACAGCAAAGGGTTGCGGTAGCCAGGGCCCTTATAAATAATCCATCCGTCATCCTGGCCGATGAACCCTCGGGTAACCTTGATACTGAAAACAAGAACGAGCTACACAAACTCTTTTTCAGGCTAAGGGATACTTTTGGACAGACAATCATCATTGTCACTCACGACAGGCAACTGGCAGGAATGTCGGACCGTATCCTCCAGATCAGGGACGGGCTTATTGTCAATGAGGCCTGACACGGGTTTTCCCGGCCAGGATTTCTTTAATGTTTTTAAGACAGGGGAACAAAAGGGCTTAAGAAAATTAATGCCACCATCACGGGCTCTTTTAAAGGATCAGAACCTAAGTCAGCCGGAAACTTAAGTGAGATATACGATTTGGTCAGTTGAGTGCATTGAAGAGTGGTATATTGTTTGAAATGAGTTATTCGGTGCTTATGCAATGAAAAGTCTGGAAGATAAGGTGCGGAATAAAGTAATCTGAGAATATCAGACTACCATGGAATCCAAGGTCTGAATGCCGATGGAATAAATACATAATAATATATTTGAGTTACATAATACTATTGAAACTTAAATTGTTGCACATGAAAAAATCAATTGGTTTTATCGGTGGCGGAAGGGTTACAAAAATCCTTCTGCAGGGATTCAGAAACAGGAATCTGAAATTTGAAAAGGTTGTTGTAACCGACACTAATCCTGAAGTTCTGGAAAATCTGAAAATGAAGTTCCCCGAGATTGAATCTTCAGATGCAAAAGCTGCTGCCAGTCAGGATATAGTTTTTATTGCACTCCATCCGCCTGCAGTAACAGATACTCTGGAGCTTATTAAAAATGATGTAAAAGCAGATGCGATTCTGATTTCACTGGCTCCAAAGATCAACCTGCAAAAGTTATCAATGAAATTGGATCATGTCAGGAACCTGGCCAGATTGATTCCCAACGCTACTTCATATATAAACGAAGGTTATAATCCGGTGACGTTTGCTTCAGGATTTGATCTTTTAAATAAGAAAGAGGTGCTGGATCTGTTGAGTTCTCTTGGAGCCACATTTGAAGTCTCCGAAGAAAAGCTTGAGAGCTATGCAATTATGTCGGCAATGCTTCCCACATATTTCTGGTTCCAGTGGAGAGATCTCGCTGAAATAGGAGAGATAATCGGTCTTTCGGAAGAGGAAAGCAAAAAATCGATATTTGAGACAATTATTGCCTCACTCAATCTGATGTATAAATCAGGTCTGTCTGCTAAAGAAGTCATTGACCTGATCCCGGTAAAGCCGATAGGTGACCATGAGCAGCAGATTTCTGAGATCTATAAAACAAAACTTATTGGTTTGTTTGAGAAGATCAAACCCTGAGGCTACGCAGATCTTTATATGGCTCCGTAAATTAATCCTGAAATTGTTGCCATAATAACCACCAGGATTACATAGACTACTGTTTTCTGAGTGCCGATCACATCGCGTATTACCAACATATTTGGTAATGATAGTGATGGTCCGGCCAGAAGCAGTGCAAGAGCAGGACCCTTACCCATTCCTGATGAAATAAGTCCCTGAAGAATCGGCACCTCAGTCAGAGTTGCGAAGTACATAAATGCACCCACTATTGATGCAAAGAAATTTGAAAATACGGAGTTCCCTCCAACCAGGGCCGATATCCATTCGTTGGGGATTACCCCTGCAATGGTCTTCCCGTCATGGGTTGATCCCAGAAGAAAACCGGCGGTGACCACCCCGATGGCAAGCAACGGTAGAATCTGTTTGGCAAAATCCCATGTAGCAATTGTCCAGGCTTTGTTATCTTCATCCACCTTATCGAGAATCGTGATTACGCTTAATGCTATTATCCCGACAAGCACAGGTACAAGGGGCCTAAACTTATCACTATCGATAAGATTGTTGGAAAGAATTACTGATGCAATTGTAACCAGGAAAGCACCAAGGACCCATTGCCATTTGATTTTAAGGATTTTAACAAGCGAATAGCCCAGGACAAGGCTGAAGAAGCCTGTGATCCACCATTTATAATGCCATAAATAGTACCATGTACTTGTGGTATCTCCTTCACCAGGGTTTCCCCAGTTGGCAAAGACGAGGATCAGAACCAGTGTAAAAAAATGCAATGAAGTCTGCCACATAGGCCTTTTTTCAGGAAGGGGAGTGATATTCATCTGTTCTTCCCTTTTGGCTTTCTCCTCCCTGCGATATATTAACGACATTGCAACCCCTATAATTATGCTGAATGAAACAGCTCCTACAACTCTTGCAACGCCAAGTTCAAAACCCAGAATACGAGCAGTAAGGATAATTGCCAGAATATTTATTGCGGGTCCTGAATAGAGAAAGGCAATTGCGGGACCAAGACCTGCGCCTCTTTTGTGAATGCTTGAAAATAAAGGAAGGATGGTGCATGAGCATACAGCAAGTATGGTTCCTGACACAGATGCGACAGTATATGCTACCCATTTTTTTGCCTGGGCGCCAAAGTACTTTAATACAGAAGCCTGACTAACGAAAACAGAAATAACGCCTGCAATGAAAAAAGCTGGAAGTAAACATAGAATAACGTGTTCCCGTGCATACCACTTCACAAGATCAAGTGTAGCTGCAATAGCAGTATTGAACCTGGCACTCTCTATCGGTAAAAAGAAAGCAAAGGCAAAAACTGCTGCAATCCAGCCAAGTATTTTTAATTCTTTTTTGAGTTCCATGTTAATTTGAAAAATTGAAAATGAGATAATTTGAAAATTGTCATTCAGGATGTTATTACGTGAAATAACGAAACATCATTATAAAAAAATTACAGATAAATTCTTATTATATAATAAATCCCGACAGCTATGAACAGAACAGCTATGATCCGTCTGAACCAGAGTTCAAACGATTTGATCCTGTTGTAAACACTACCAATCCCCGAAACAGTATAGGCAAGTACCCCTGCGATTATTATCACCGGTATACCTGTTGCCACGGCAAAGATTAATGGAAGGTAAAGTCCGGAGGCACTTGAAACAGTAAGAGGGACAAGCATTCCGAAATAAAGCACCCCGCTGTACGGGCAGAATGCAAGCGCAAAAAGCAAACCAAGAAGTAAAGCATCCAGATAACCCCATTTCTTTTTATCCTGCATCTCCGATGTAAGTCTGCCAAAGGCCGGAAATTTTATTTTGATAATATCGAGCATGAATAACCCTATTATAATTAGTAACGGACCGACTATCTTTTCTCCATAGCGTTGAAAGAAACCCCCGAGTTTCATCTGGTCAGCTCCGAGGAAGATTATCAAAGCGATAGCAGTATACGTTACTGCCCTGCCGAGGGTGTACATCAGACCGTTAATGAATACCCTGTTGCGGTTTTCAAGGTCTTTGCCTATAAAACCAATGGCAGTAATGTTTGTGGCAAGAGGGCAGGGACTTATAGCAGTCATTAAACCAAGCAATGACGCTGTCAGCCATGGCATTGTACTATTTTCCAATAGATTTGTAAGAAATTCCATTCGGTTACCGGGAAAGGAGTCCGTCAACTTTTTCGTTGATGATCTCTTTAAATTTCTCTGGCTTGACTACAGCGTACAGAAACCCTTCGTTTGTTAAATTGATTTGTTTATTTCCCTTAACAAAAAGCAGTGTCTGCCCCGATATGCCAAGTTTTTTAGCAAGAGACCCGCTTACCGGTTCATCAAGGTTTACCGATTGAAATGTTATCAATCCCTGCCTGAATAGGTTTGGATATAATGTTTCAATATTTTCTTTTGTCCTGGCTTCAATGGTGTTGCAGGTAACACACCTGGCAGTAAAATGAAAATAGTAGGCTTCAATTTTGTCTGAATTATTGTCAGAAGCTGAGGTCTCTTTTTCTGATGTTTGTGCCGTACATGCAATAAACGGAACAAACATTAAGATGGTAATGATAAATCTGAAAGTTTTCATAATATCAGCTTTATTGATTTTTAATTATAATTTCTTTTACCTGATTTACTGTTGGTACCTGGCCGCTAAGAACGACTTTTCCGTTAATAACAAGTCCGGGAGTATGAATTACCCTGTATTCCATTATTTTAACGATATCTTCTACCTTTTCAATGGTTGCATTGATCCCAATTTCCTCAACTGCCTCGCGGGTCACTTTTTCAAGTGTTTTACATTTTGGACATCCTGTGCCCAGTATTTTGATTTCCATAATTATTAAATTATATGAGTTTTGGTTAACAGTGCGATTTGTCACCTGGTATTTCATTCACCTGACACCAGGCTGTCTCTTCATCATCTTCATTAAGGAATGACATAAGAAGCTGTTTTGCAATTTTCCAGTTTTCCCTGTTAATACAATATTTAATATAAGGGGGATTGATCTCTCCCTGAATCAGTCCCGCATATTTCAACTCCTTCAGATGTTGTGAGAGAGTAGATCGGCCAACGGGCAGTTCTTCAACCAGATCTCCGCTGTAGCAACATGAGTCCATCTTAGACAGTTTCTGTAGTATATAAACTCTCACGGGGTGACTCAGAGCCTTTGAAAATCTGGCTATTTGCTGCACTTCATCAGTAAATTCCAGGTTACCTGACATTATTATGAATTTTTTATTTTGGTATTTCGCAAATATACGAAATGATTTTAATATATTTGCAAGTGTATTTTCGAAAACTCCAATAGAATGAAAAATAATTCTTTGAAGGTACTCATCCTGTGCACCGGTAACAGCTGCCGCAGCCAGATGGCCCACGGCTTCCTGCAGAGTTTCGACTATAATATCACTGTCCGTTCAGCTGGTACAGAACCGGCCTTACAGATTAATCAAAGAGCAGTAATGGTGATGAAGGAAGTCGGAATTGACATAAGCCATCACACTCCCGGATTGGTCGACCAATACCTTGGTGAAGAATGGGATTATGTTATTACAGTATGCGATCAGGCAAATGAAACCTGTCCGCTGTTCTCTGGCAAAGTGAAGCACAGATTGCATATGGGGTTTAAGGATCCGTCGGATGCAACCGGTCCGGAAGAATTTATAATGGATGAATTCAGAAGGACAAGGAACCTGATAAGGAAGGAATTCATGAGGTTTTATGAAGAGAGTTTGAGAATTATTAAGCCAGTTTAGAAATGATAATATGAGATATGATTAAGAGAACGTAATTGTTGAGAAATCTTTTCAATTTGCTCTTGAAATTGTTATTTACTGCGAGTTTCTGGAAGAAATCAGGACATATGTTGTTTCAAGGCAGCTGTTGATTTGTAAACACACCACAACTTATCCTTTTGATGGAAAAATATTGATCAATGTCCGGGAATTAACGAAAAATCCTTTCCAAAATCATAAGCTCCTCAAAAAGAGGCTAGTAGCTTCAACCTATTTTTAAATTTTTAAATTGTCACATTTTCAAATTATTACAATGAGATCACAAGAATTAAAACAAATAGTAAAAGAAAAATACGGCAAGATTGCTCAACAAAACAACCAGTCTGGATCATGTTGTTGCGGATCTTCTTGTTGCGGAACCGGGCCTGTTTTAACCACATTCAGTGATAGTTATGACAACAGGGAAGGTTACAATCCTGAAGCTGATCTGAGTCTGGGTTGTGGAATTCCAACTGACTTTGCAGGTATAGAACAGGGAGACCACGTTCTTGATCTTGGAAGCGGTGCCGGGAACGACTGTTTTGTGGCAAGGGCCCTGGTTGGTGAATCAGGAAAAGTGACTGGTCTCGACCTGACTGAACAGATGGTGGCAAAAGCCAGGGAAAACTGCAAAAAGCTCAATTACAGTAATGTTGAATTTTTTGTCGGAGATATTGAATCAATGCCATTCAGTGAAAATAAATTTGACGTTGTTATCTCCAATTGCGTTCTTAACCTTGTACCCGACAAATCCAGGGCTTTCAGGGAAATATTCAGGGTGCTTAAACCTGGCGCCCATTTCTGTGTATCTGATGTTGTTGTCAAAGGTAGTCTGCCCGAAAAATTGCAGAGGGATGCGGAGATGTACGTGGGATGTGTATCAGGGGCAAGTGAAATGTCAGATTACCTGAATGTCATAGAGGTTTCAGGATTCAGAAGTATAAAAATACATAAGCAAAAGGAGATAGTTTTACCGGAATCGGTGTTATCAGAATATTTTAATGATTCCGGGA
This sequence comes from uncultured Rikenellaceae bacterium, assembly GCA_964642615.1. Taxonomy (GTDB): domain Bacteria; phylum Bacteroidota; class Bacteroidia; order Bacteroidales; family VadinHA17; genus LD21. The sequence goes on from CAZXSW010000010.1 coordinate 40,302, forward strand.
TGAATAAACTTCATTCAGAAGAGCAAGGTATTTATAGTATCACTGTTACAGCTGAAAAACCTTTGTGACCTTCAAATATTCCCTATATGAAACCCAGGTTGAAATTCCTTGACAGGTATCTGACGCTATGGATCTTCCTTGCGATGTTTATTGGTGTCTTTTCGGGATTCTTCTTTCCGTCAATTGCAATATTCTGGGAATCATTAAAATCTTCTCCCGAAAGTACCACTAATATCCCTATTGCCCTTGGACTCATTCTGATGATGTATCCGCCATTGGCAAAAGTTAAGTATGAAGAATTGGGTGGTGTATTCAGAAATTTTAAGATTCTGGGTCTGTCGCTTGTGCAGAATTGGATTATCGGACCTGTACTTATGTTTGCTCTGGGAATCATATTCTTCAAGCTTTTCCCGGGGGAAGATAATGCAAACCTGCCCTACATGTATGGAATTATCATGATTGGCCTGGCCCGCTGCATTGCGATGGTAATTGTATGGAACGATCTGGCTAAAGGTGACACAGAATACTGCGCCGGCCTGGTGGCCTTTAATTCAATCTTCCAGGTATTGTTATTCTCTGTTTATGCATGGGTGTTTATTGCAATATTACCGGGATGGTTTGGAGTACCTACAAGTTCAGTTGTTGAAAGTATTACGATAGGACAAATTGCCAGGAGTGTTTTCATTTATCTTGGATTACCGTTTATAGCTGGCTTTCTTACAAGGTATTTCATGATAAGAATCAAGAGCAAGGAGTGGTATAATACCAGATTTATTCCAAGAATAAGTCCTGTTACGCTTATCGCTCTATTATTCACCATTATAGTAATGTTTTCGCTCAAGGGTGAATATATAGTTAAATTGCCCCTGGATGTGATATTAATAGCTATTCCTCTTATAATTTATTTTGTTGTAATGTTCCTGTTTTCATTCTTCATGAGCAGAAGAGCAGGTGCAACCTATGGGCAAACAACTACACTTTCATTTACTGCTGCCAGTAATAACTTTGAACTGGCAATCGCTGTTGCAATTGCTGTATTCGGCATAAACTCGGGAGAGGCATTCGCTGCGGTAATAGGTCCGCTGGTAGAAGTACCAGTGATGATAGGGCTGGTGAACGTTTCCTTATGGTTTAAAAGCCGGTACTTTGCGGGGCCCGGATCAGAAGGGAAGTTCCATCGGGCTCCTGGCCAGTAAGGGAATTTTCTGAACCGGGAGAATGCCAGTACGTTGTGCCTGCCGGATCACTGATTAAGAAACCTTAAATCATTTTTAAGGGATTCAGCAGGTCAAGTCTGAAGACAAAGCGGATTCTTTCTTTTAGTGGTCCGGTGAGTGATTTTATGTTATCAGAAACTATCAGAGGGATGTAAATTTCAAAGAAATTCCATATCCCTGCCTTTACCCCTGCTTCAAATAACAAGGGCAGATCATCAAAATTTTCAGTGCCGGGATCAATTAAGGAAATATTCATAAAGGGCTTCACCGGGATACGATCAGACTTCCCTGGCAAACTGCTTGTTAGGGAGAGTGATAAAAGCCATCGGCTGTAACCGGTGGTAGCATTTAATGGAGATACCAGGCCACCTTCAGTCAGGTCCATCTGCCTCGACCAGAAGCTTGTCCCAAACTCACCAAAACGGTCGGGATACAATCCCTGGTACAGATATTGTTCGCTTCCACTCCTCCCGCTTGCTGAAAATGCATAAAAAGGATTTGCAGAATCATTCTTCAGCATGGCACCGGCAAAAACTCTTAATCCGAGACCTCTGTTCTTACCATAGTAACTTAACAGGTAATTAAAGTCGAGGGATGTCTTTTGAAACGATTTGCCGGATTCAGACGATACATTTAAATTAAAGGGATTGACAAGGCCTGGTCTATCCAGATTATAACCTAATTGTATATAAGAACGCATCTCTGCCGGAAGCTGGTCCTTAATCTGCTGCAGGTCTGATGCAGTAAACCAGTATCCGTAAACCTTATGAAATAAAGGATTGACATTATCCTTCGGTCTGAAGCCAAGGTCGAGACCGATTTTTGCTCTACGGTAATTCTGATTTCCCGGTGATCCGAATTGTTCTCCTTCAAGAGTCAGTGATGCAGCCCTTATCATGTTATTGTAAGGCTTTATGTTGAATGAAATCCTGCCGTATCCGTTAATACCCTGATTACTGAACGAATAGAAAGGGATGAAAAGATATTCTATTGGTTTGGGCAACAGAGATCCGTTATTAAGCAGCAGACCTGCCATAAGGCCATCGCTGCTGTTCCAGTCAAAAGCCGGTATAAAAACAAGAGATCTGGTTTCAGGCTCTTCTATTGTGTAGAGGAAGCGTAAATGAAAAGGATCAGCTTTCCGAAAAACACCGGATGTACGGATATTGTTATTTAGTCTGTTTATTTCAGTCATCCTGTGCCTGGGGTCTATTTTTATTTCAGAATGGGCTTCCCACGGGACATCAATCCATTTCTTTCCTTCGAAGCCTTCTTCCCATTGTTCTGAAGAAACAAAATCTCCGGTTTTTACAGTAATGGCCAGAGGACCATTCAATTCACCCTTATTCTTTATAAGCAACTTCTGATTTTCAGAGCGGATTATTTTATAATCGAGTCTTTTGGTTGTTTGCATAAAATCAATAAAGAACCAATCGGGATCAGCAGAGGTATGAAGTTCAAAGGCTGCTCTCAGATCGTCAGGCCGGGGATGTCTTCCATTCCATTGCCTGTAGTAATCATGCATGATTGTATCGAAGAGGGAATCTCCGAGATAAGACCGGAGATAATTGAAGCCCTGTGCAGCTTTATAGTAAATTATGCTGCCATAATTCTCAAAGCTGTAATCAACGGCTGCCAGGTTAACAGGTTGTTCAATGTTCTTTCCTGCCGAGACCAGCCATTCCATCTCCTGGATTCTTTGAACAGGAATTTCATCAATCTTAAAAAACCGTGCCAGCTTCTGGTTTTTGAATCCTGCTTCCCAGAGTTTTTTGCCGGGATATCTCTCTTCCAGGTATCTTGATTCATATGCCGAGGCAATACTTTCATCCATAAAAGGGTTTAGTCGTTCATCAGAACCAATAGCACTGTAAAACCAGCTGTGGGCGATCTCATGAGCTAACACCTGATCGAGAAAGTAGGGATCACCGGCAAGGCCAATAACAGTCAACCCAGGATATTCCATTCCCGCACCCGAATTCAGTGCGCTCTGCACAGCTGTATAATTGTCATAGGGATACGATCCAATCCATTTTGAGAAATATTCGATGGCGCTGTTAACATATGAAACAGCATCCTTCCAGAGATAGGCTTCCTGATCCGTAAACATCACCCATGTGGTTACTTCCTTGTCGTGAAGTTTTATTTTCCCTGCCCTGACATTAAACCTCTTATCTGCAAACCATGCGAAATCATGAATATTATCTGCAGTATACCGTATGGTTTTCATCGTTTCCGAGGATGGCGGGAATTCATTATTTCCGTAATATCTTGTTCTGGTCCAGAGGGTGTCAGTGGAAAACCTGAGCAGCATTTCTTTCTCCTCTTCATTCTGCAGGTTGCCTGTTGAACCAACGACATAATTGTCAGGAAGGGTAATGCTTACATCAAAAGTGCCGAATTCAGAATAGAACTCACCCTGGTCCAGGTATGGCATCTGATGCCATCCTGATCTGTCATATACAGCTGGCTTGGGATACCACTGGGTTATCTGATAAGACTCTCCTATATGACCCAGGCGTGAAGTGACCCCCCTGGGAATCTTTACATGAAAGGGAGTAGTTATTGAAATAGTGTCGCCAGGAATAAGTGGCTTGTTCAGAGTTAGTTTGCAAATATCAGGAGTTTCAGGCAACAGAAACCATTGAATTATTTTATCGTTTACCTTAAAATCAAGTGAATCGATATATCCTCTTAACCCGGGATCCCTGAAGAGCTTTGACTTACCCTTAATGCTGAATATTTGCCTGGCCAACGCTGTCTGGTTATTTGAATATGCATTTGGCCACAGATGAAAATATAAAAATCCAAGAGTATCGGGAGAATTATTTATATACTCAATAGATTCATATCCATTGAGTTCATGTAATCTGTCATTAAGAGTGACATTTATTTTATAGTTTACATCCTGCTGAAAATAGTCCTGAGCCCAGGCATCCGCGAAAGAAATAATTAATACCGTGAACAATAGGCCATATGCCTTTGTTCTAATAGACGTTGTCACTCTCCGCATAATTGTCCGGGTTGAAATCTTAATAGTATTCTGTTCAACAACACTAAGATACAGTAAAAGCTTTTATTGCCAATGACAGGAATGTTAAACCTGTAAATGTTGTAACTTTTGAAATTAATTGTATATTTTTGTATATACTCTAGACCACTAAAACATTTATTCATTTGAAGTTGTACATTAAAAATATGGTTTGTCAAAGGTGTCAGACTGCGGTTAAGACCGAACTTGATAAACTTGGTTTTCAGGATTACAGGGTTGAACTGGGGGAGACTGATATCAGGGGGGACCTTTCCGCAGAGCAACTGGATTTACTTGACTCTTCCCTTAAGGATGTCGGGCTTGAATTAATGACGGATAAGAAAATAATAGTGGTTGAGAGGATAAAGATACTTATCATTAAAATGGTGCACTTTACTGAAGAACAAATTAAAGTAAACCTTTCAGATTACCTTGCCGAAAACCTGAATCACAATTACACATATCTGTCCAATCTTTTTTCAGAAGTCACCGGGACTACCATAGAAAAATTTTACCTGTCGAACAAAATCGAGAGGGCTAAAGAGTTGCTGATTTATGATGAACTCAGTCTTACCGAGATCGCCTGGAAACTTCATTACAGCAGTGTAGCTCATCTGTCAAACCAGTTTAAGAAAATGACTGGACTTACACCCTCGCACTTTAAGAATCTTAAGAGTAGAAACCGCTCAGATCCGGGGAATAGCCTGACAGATTAAGAGAGAATGGCATAGTTGGTTAAGGGTGTCTGACAGCTTTATGGCTTAATTATTAAATGTTTTTATGCTCAAAAAAATTCAGAATAAGAGCTGTCAGCTATATTCTTTAAGGATTGTATTATTAAGGCTAACCATGAGTTAGATTTTTTACCGCTTATGTCACGGTCATTTAATTTTCTGAAAGGGGAATTGGTTAAGATCAGGATATCTTCTGAAATTCAAAAAAAAAAGACCTGCATGAAATATGCAAGCCTTTTGTGTTATTTCAGTGGTAAATATTACGGCAATAGAACCTCGTCAATTACATGGATTACACCGTTGGTGCCAATGATATCTGTGGCAACTATAACGGCATCTGCTGAACCGAGGTCAAGAGCTTCGTCGGTATCAGTGATGGTGAGTTCACCAAGATGCAGGTCAAATGTTCCTCCAAGGGTTGTTACAGTGGTACCCGTAAGGTTGTGGAGGTCTGCTGAGAATACCCTCGCGCCAACAACATGGTAAAGTAAAACTGCCTCAAGGGCGGGTATTCCGACCTCATCAACCAGGGCATCAAAGTCAGCCACTCCTGCCAGTTCGTAAAGTGATTCAAAGGCTGCATCTGTGGGAGCAAATACTGTAAAAGGTCCTGCACCTGATAGCGCCGTTACAAGGTCAGCTCCTTCGGGATCGTCTTCAACTGCAGTAAGAGCAGCTACCAGTTGACCGAATTCAGCACCCTCGGCAGCCTGTGAAGCTGCTACTGCTATCTCGACAACATTTTTTGAAGGAGGCAGCAGGGTTCTGTTTATGAGATGCACAACACCGTTACTGTAGTCGAGGGCTCCACCGGCATTTGTTGCAGCCGTTACTTTGGAGTTGCCGTTGATGAACGCACCGTTAGTGTTGACACTGAAATAATAATCACCACCGAGTGTGGTCACTGCCGAACCGGTAGCAGGCAGATCGTTGCCAAATACTTCGCTACCCAGAACATGGTAGGTGAGTATCGGGGTCAGGTCAGCTGCAGTCAGAGCGGTAACACTTGTTATTCCTGCTGCTGCGAAAGCCGCATTGTCAGGAGCAAAAAGGGTGAGTGTGGCAGCAGGGTTGATGAGGGTGGCAAGAAGGTTGGCCTTAACCACCGCTTCAGTAAGAAGTGAAAAGTTCTTATTGAAATATGCAGGTTCAACGATCGTATTGACAATACTCAGTTCCAGGGCAGGAACAAGCACTTCGTCGATGATATGAATTACGCCGTTTGTTGCCATAAGATCAGCAGTGGTGACATCGGCACCGTTAATTTTAACTGAAGTACCGCTTTTGTCAACTGTTATCTTGTCATTTGCACCCAGCAATGTGCCGGCTGTCTGACCGTCAGTAAGATCGGTCGATTTTATGGCAGAACCTGAAATAACATGATACTTCAGTATCCTTTCAACAACAGATGTCGGAATATTTGCGGCATCTGTCTGGCCAATTGTAGCCAGAAAAGCCGTGAAAGCTTCGTTGGTGGGAGCAAATACTGTAAAAGGACCGGTGCCCTTAAGAGCATTGGTAAGGCCGGCACTGTTTACAATTGCCACAAAAGTGTTCAGACTTGTATTTTCACCTGCAGTCTCTATAATGTCTTTTGTAGGTGTGGGGTCAGTTTCATCCTTCTCACAGGAAGCAAAAGTAAAGGCAGCTAGTAAAAGGATAGCCGCAAAACTGCTTAATTTTATTCTTCTCGTTTTCATAATCTCCATTTTTTTTCAGGTTTTAATTAATTATTATTTAACAACTATTGTTATTTTATCTTCAAATACACAGGAATGAAATCCATAAAATTCTACCTCCACTTCGGCAATTGTTCTTGGCAGTTTCTTCCAGCTCTGAATATCTGATAAGTGGAGCAAACGTTGATAATAGGAAGGTTTCTTCATGTATTTATTGGTTTTTTTCATAGGGTTACCTCTGATAGGGCAAATTTATGCCTTAGATGACTTTCAATAGTTACATAAAATCCCGAAATAGTTACATAATTCACACTACAATGATTGCAGCAGTGTGGTTATATGTCATGGCAGTTTTCAGAATTAAGGGATAGACACTTTAATGAATAGCCTTTTCAGATTGGATACCTTCATATATATTCTGCCAGGAAGTCATATAAACCACGGGACAATATAGCAGCTGACGTTCCCTGTTTTTTTATATGAACGTGAATCATGTAACTAATTGTGAAAATTGTGTAACAGTCCTGAGTGCTTGTATTCCTAATTTTGACATTGCACGGATATTTTACAAAACAAATGTTGATGCCGCAGATATTATCTCCGGCTTTGACCATAAAAAATCAGTGCATAAAATATAGTGAACCTAATTATTAACAAAAACTTAAAAAAGTGAAAAAGATCGTTCTTGGTGTACTGATGGTATTTTTATCGTTTGCTTTTCTTCCTGTTCAGTCGAAAGCTGCAACGACAGAGGAACCTTCCTCATTACCTGCTTCAAAACCGGCTGAATCAGCGGAAGCTAAGGCCTTGATAATAAGGCTGGATGAAATTAAAGCAACAGATAAGTCAACTCTGACCTCTGAAGAAAAGAAAGACTTACGAAAAGAAGTAAAGTCTATTAAAAGCAACCTTAAAGCAATAGGAAACGGTGTCTATCTTTCTGGTGCTGCTATTATTCTTATTGTTGTTCTTTTAATCGTTTTGTTGTAATAAAAAAAACTAAAAATTAAGTCATGGGAAATTTACTTTATGTTGTAGCAGTAATTCTCATTGTCGCATGGGCAATAGGATTTGTGGGTTTTCATGTTGGAGGCGTTATACACGTACTTCTTGTAATAGCAATAATTGCAATATTGCTCAGGGTAATCTCAGGCAGAAAAGTCATTTAACCTGGCTTGATTTATAATCAAGGCGATATAGAATTTGCCTCTTTTATATTATAGGGACATGCTTTAGGTCATAATAAATCTGCAGGGAATCATTTTGGCAACTGTTCTGGATGGATTTAACATTTTAATATATTAATTATGAGCACTGGAAAAGTATTATTAAGCTTACTTGCCGGCATCTCTGCCGGAGCTTTGCTGGGGATATTATTTGCCCCTGAAAAAGGTTCTGTTACCCGGAAAAAGATGTCTAAAAAGGCAGGTGAATATGGGGAGGGGTTGAAGGAAAAATTCAATGAATTTGTTGACGATATTACCGAAAGATTTGATGAGGTAAAGGAAGAATTTGCAGATCTCTCCGAACAGAAAAGGAACAGATCAGAATCGCCTGATGAAGACGTTAACACTGCCACAGGTTGAAAAAATGGAAGATAGTCCAAAGCTGATCGAGACAATTCTGGAAAGAACTGCCGATTACGGGAAAACCACCTTTGAGCTGGCAAAACTTAAAGCCCTGGATGAAACAACGGATGTTGTTTCATCTCTTTTCCCGGGCTCTATTGTCTTTGTTTTGATTGTCATATCTCTGTTCTTTCTGAACTTTGGGTTAGCATTATGGCTCGGTGGGATCTTTGGCCAGATCTTTTACGGATTCATTGTGGTGGCTGTTTTTTACGGTATTTTGGCAATTGTCCTGCACATTTTCCTGCATAAGTGGCTTAAAAAGGTCGCAGGCAATTTTATAATCAAACATATGCTAAAATAAAAACTACATGGGAAAAATAAGGTCTACAGCAGAGCTTAAAGATGCAATTATATTGTTGGAAGTAGAGCAGGCTGAAAAGGAGAAGCTTCTGAGAGAACAGCTTTACGGAGCTGTTGAAAGTTTAAAGCCTGC
>CAZXSW010000010.1:49126-50529 GCA_964642615.1 uncultured Rikenellaceae bacterium
ATTGTACTTCACCCTGTGGTGAATTTTTTTGTAAGAAAAAAAATTAACAGGGTGGTCGGTATTGTAATCACAATATTCATTACTTTTTTGCTTGTGGCTGCTTTAGGGACTCTTTTAATATCGCAGGTAGGACGCTTTATAGAATCATTACCATTCCTTATAGAAAAAACCACCGGAATGATTGACCACTCGGTTAACTGGATCTCGGGCTACTTCGATATAAAACCCCAAAATATACATGAATGGATTTCAAAAACCCAGAGAGATCTCATTAATACAGGGAGCGCTTCTATAGGACACACTCTCACCATCCTCGGAGGAGTGTTGGTAGTACTGCTATTACTACCTGTTTACATATTTTTAATATTGTTTTACCACCCAATCTTAATTGAGTTTATTCACAGACTCTTTGGTCCTGACAATTATGGTGAAGTGAGTAAAATAGTTACCCAGATCAAAACAGTAATTCAGCAATATCTCATTGGACTGGGTTTCGAAGCTTGCATAATGGCAATACTTAATACATCTGCTCTATTGATAATTGGTATTGAACACGCTTTTTTTCTTGGAATATTAAGCGCACTGGTCAACGTCATTCCTTATATCGGCGGTATTGTGGGTGTAGCATTACCCATGTTGGTTGCCCTGGCCACTGAGTCATCAGCCTGGCCCGCTATTTATGTCCTTGTCGTTTTTTATATAATACAGCTTATAGACAACAACTATGTTGTTCCTAAAATAGTTGCTTCCAAAGTAAAAATAAATGCACTTTTCTCTATAATTGTTGTGTTTGCAGGAAGTGCTTTATGGGGTATACCCGGGATGTTTCTTTCTATTCCGGTTCTTGCCATCATAAAACTCATTTGCGACAATATAGAACCGTTAAAACCATGGGGATTCTTACTGGGTGACAATATGCCACCGATATTAAGGATTAAAGCGGTTTTAAAAAAGAAAATACCCCCCCGGTGAGCCACTGCAGCCGGCAAATTAACCGGATTTCTGTGAATGATGTAAATCATATCATTAATTGTGTAACCCGTCAGGTAAGGTATTTGCCTAAATTGCCTTAAGTATTGATGAATAATAATTATATGAAACCGGAATGGATTTAACCTGCTTAAAATCGAAAATAGGCTTGTTTAAATCCATTGCAGGTTTCATATGACTCATAATTTAAAATTTAAAGCCATGAAAATTACTGGTATCGCCCTTCTGATAATTGGTATATTATTAACCATTTTTACAGCTTTCAATTATTTCACCAGAGAGAAAGTAGTTGACCTTGGTGAAGTTGAAATCACAGCGAATAAAAAGCATAGGGTTGCCTGGTCTCCTCTGGTAGGACTTGGCATAGCTGGGCTGGGAGGAGTCATTTTACTTGTGGCTTCAAAAAAATAATG
>CAZXSW010000011.1:0-49721 GCA_964642615.1 uncultured Rikenellaceae bacterium
AGAAATCTTATGTCATTCTCAAAATATAACCTGAGGTCGTTTACCTGATATTTAAGCATGGCTATCCTTTCTATACCCATGCCAAAAGCAAAACCTGTATATTTATTACTGTCTATATTACATGCTTCAAGGACATTGGGATGAACCATACCGCAGCCAAGGACTTCGAGCCAGCCTGTATATTTGCATACATTACATCCCTTGCCTCCGCATAGTTTACAGCTTACATCCATCTCTCCCGAGGGTTCGGTAAAAGGGAAATATGATGGCCGCAACCTTATCTCAGTCTCTTTGCCAAAGAGTTCTCTGGCAAAAAACAGTAAAGTCTGTTTCAGATCTGCGAATGATACATTCTCATCAATATACAGGCCTTCTATCTGATGAAAGATACAATGAGCCCTGGCCGATATTGCTTCATTTCTGAATACCCTGCCGGGAGAAATGGTGCGAATGGGAGGCTTCTGGCTCTGCATAACCCTTATCTGAACAGAAGATGTGTGGGTTCTTAACAGTATATCCCGCGGATCAGAGTCTTCTGCCGACATCCTTGAAATATAGAATGTATCCTGCATGTCCCTGGCAGGATGCTCCGGTGCAAAATTCAGCCTGGTAAATACATGATCGTCATCTTCGATCTCGGGTCCTTCAGATACTGTAAAGCCTATCCTGGAGAAAATACCTGTGATTTCGTTTTTGATAATTGAAATAGGATGTCTTGTCCCGATTGTATAAGGAAATGCAGGCCTGGTAAGATCATCTGTCCGGCCTTGTATATCCTGTCCTTCCATAGTTTCCTTCAGACTGTTGTATTTTTCCTGAGCCGCCTGTTTAAGCTGATTAAGCCTCTGCCCCACCACCTTCTTCTCTTCAACCGGCACATTCCTGAAGTCTTCAAACAGTAATGAGATCAGACCTTTTTTGCTGAGATACTTTAATCTGTAACTTTCAAGTTCTTCCGGAGTGGAAGGATTGGATGATTCTACCTCTGAGAACAAGGTGGATATTTGTTCTAACATCTTTATCTTGATTGGATTATTCTGAAATTTTCATACTGAGAATTTTGACATCAGTAAGGGGTTTGTCTGACTGATCAGTACCAACGGTGGCAATCCTGTCGACAACGTCGAGGCCGTCAACTACTTCTCCGAAAACAGTATAGGTACCATCAAGCCTGGGTACCCCCCCCAGGGTCTTATATACTTCCTTCTGTGTATCTGTTATCCTGTACCCCTGATCTGAAGAAAGATATTCAAACATTCTGAGTGAAGCTTTTTCCTGGATCTCACTTTCTGACATAGGAGTGCCTGAAATACGCGCGCTATCGGCAATTGAGCGTATAAGTCTTATGAACATCGCCTGCCTTAAATTGTTATTTATGCGTTCCTGTGCCGCCGTCAGCTGACTTTCAGTGGCAAGTGTCCCCTGAACTATGTAAAACTGGGTCCCTGAAGAACGCATCTCGGGATTAACTTCATTGCCCTGCCTGGCTGCTGCCAGGGCTCCCTTCTTATGAAAATATTCAGGCCTGATCTCTGCAGGAAGGGTGTAGGCCTGAAGAGTGTCAAGCTGCTGTTTTGACAATCCGCTACGGGTGGAAGGATCTCCTGCCTGTATCATGAACTCGTTTATGACTCTGTGGAAGGAAATACCGTCATAAATACCCTGATTTACAAGTTTAATGAAGTTATCACGGTGAACCGGAGTATCATTGTACAGTTTTACCCGGATATCCCCCATCGAAGTACTTATGAGTACATAAGTGTCGTCGTTGCCGCCAGGCGCATCACAGGCCGTAGTCAATACAACAAGGAGTATTAGTAGCAACCTTCTGAAACCAATGTTCATGAAAACCGGATTTTGGTTAATAATGTTCTGCAAATCTGATTGCAAAGATATTTAACTTTGAAAGATACACTAATATAAGCTTTTCAAATTTTAATGAAACGGCCCCTGGCAATGCCATTTATATCCATTAAAGCTATATTTGTCAACAAATTCACTGAATGAAAGAGGTAAGAAAGCTTGCCGGGCAAACCCTTATCTACGGGTTGGGGACCATAATTCCCCGATTTCTGCACTATGCAGTGATGACCCCTTTCTATACACGGATTTTCAACGATAGCTTAGGAGAATATGGCATAATAACGGAATTATATGCATGGATGGTTCTTCTCCTGGTTATTCTTACCTATGGAATGGAGACAGGCTTTTTCAGGTTTTCCCAGAAAAGTGACGATCCTGACAAAGTCTACAGTACCGCCCTTATCAGCCTTTTCTTTACTTCAGTGCTTTTTCTTGTTCTGGTTAATATTTTCATTACACCGGTTTCGGCCGTTATGAATTACAGGGATAATCACGACTATATCAGGATGTTTGCGGGAATTGTTGCCATCGATGCTTTCACTGCCATCCCGTTTGCAATGCTTAGGAAAAGGAACAGACCGATTCTTTTCAGCACTATTAAGATAGTCAATGTTATAATTACAATAGTCCTTGTTGTATTCCTTCTTAAGATTGCACCGGGCATCTGGCAGAAAAGTGATGGCTGGTTCAGAAGGGTTTATGACCCGGAGTACAGGGTGGGATACATTTTTGTGGCCAACCTGATTTCAAGCCTGGCGACACTCCTTATGTTGCTTCCGCAGATCTTTAAGGTACGATTCAGGTTCGACAGAATTCTTTGGGGACAAATGGCCGCTTATTCCTTCCCTCTTTTACTTGCAGGTCTCAGCGGAACAATCAACGACGTTCTTGACAAAGTTATACTTCGCAGGATAATAGGAGAAGAAGAGGGACAAGCACTTGTAGGTATTTATGGTGCCGGATACAAAATAGCAGTTCTGATGGCCCTCTTTATTCAGATGTTCCGCTTTGCGGCAGAACCTTTCTTCTTCGAAAAGGCAAAACAGTCAGATGCTAAGGCTACCTATGCATTTGTAATGAAATACTTTATCATAATCATGCTTCTGGTCTTTCTGGGACTTAATCTGTATATCTCAGGACTGAAGTATATTATTGCCTCAAACTTCAGGGAGGCTGTTGTTGTTGTTCCGGTCGTAAGTATGGGTTATCTGCTTTATGGTATTTATATTAACCACAGCATATGGTATAAGCTTAATGATCTGACAAGATTTGCTGTATATATTACTTTCGCAGGTGCTGTGGTAACCGTTCTTATAAATGTAATTTTAATACCGGTTTATGGTTATATGGCTTCCGCCTGGGCTCACGTTGCATCATACGGCATAATGATTGTACTGTCGTTCATAATGGCTGAAAAGCACTATAAGGTGAACTACAATATGAAACAGTTCATTCCTTATTTTTGTATGGCAGTCGGAATGGTGGTTCTTACAAGGTACATTAATTATCCTGACCTCATTACAGAATTGACTGTTAATACTTTAATGATAGTTGTTTTCACTGGATATGCCCAATACAAGGACAAAATAGTAACTGTTTTTTTTAAAAAGGACGATATATGAATATCAGGATAGTTAACAAATCAAAGCACAAACTACCGGAATACAGTACTGAATTGTCGGCCGGGATGGACCTGAGAGCTGATATTGATGAACCTGTTGTTTTGACGCCGGGGGCCAGGGCTATGATAAAAACCGGATTGTATATTGAGCTTCCTCCGGGATATGAGGCACAGATAAGACCCCGAAGCGGACTTGCTATAAAATCGGGAATAACGGTTCTGAATTCACCGGGAACTATCGACGCTGACTACAGGGGAGAAGTTTGTATCATACTTGTAAACTTATCGTCGGAAAAATTCGTTATTAGTGATGGTGACAGGATATGTCAGATGGTAGTGGCCAGGCACGAAAGGGCAGAGTGGGTCTGTGTTGAATCACTTGAGGAAACTGCCAGGGGAGAAGGAGGATTTGGTCATACTGGAAAAAGCTGAAAATGAGGAAGATATTTATAGCACTTACAATTTTGATAACGTTTACCGCTGCCTGCAGCAGGAGAAACTTACCAGCCGGTATGCCGGCAAAGTTGATCAAATCGTATGATACAGCAGCTTATGAGTATATTTTTGTCGAAGCTGTTAAACAAAAAGTGCTGGGAAGTCCCGGTGATGCGATAAAGTATTTTGAGAGATGCATTGCCATAAATCCTGAAAGTGATGCCGCATACTATCAGATTGCGCAGATCCTTCTGGGAAGCGGAGATGCTGGCAATGCCAGGAAATATGCAGCAAAAGCTGCAGAGCTCAGGCCTGATAATCTGTGGTATCTTATTATGAATGCCGGAATACACTACCAGGAAAAAGACCTCGACAGTGCTTTGCTTTTTTATGAAAGGGCTGTTAAATTATATCCGGCAAAGGATGAGATAAAGATAACCCTGGGAAACCTGTATTCTGAAAGCGGAAACTTTGAAAAAGCACGAAGTATATTTTCTTCATTCGATGAGAAATACGGTGTAAACGAGACTACCACCACAATGTACATAAATGCGTTGATCAAGGAAAAAAAATACAGGGAAGCTCTTGATAAAGTTGAAGTTCTGCTGAAGGAAGATCAGGATGACATTAATTATAACGGACTTCTTGCAGAAATTTACAGAGGCCAGGGCGACAACGCAAGAGCTTTTGAAGTATATAGTGACCTTATTAAACGAAATCCGGATAACCCCGGAATACAGCTTGCACTGATGGAGTTTCTGCTTAACCAGAAAAATTATACCGATCTGATTGTTTTACTTAAAAGTGTTGCTTCAAGCGATAGGATAGAGAGAGAAAGAAAGATTGAGTTGTTTGCCGGACTTCTGGAGATTGAAGAGATAGTCAGCGAGAACTTCGATTCAATGGAAGATGCAATTTATACACTCGAAGGTAAATACATTGATGATCAGATTGTTGTTCTGCTGAGGCCCGATCTTTACGAAAAATCCGGAAAGCTTTCAAAGGCTGTGTTGAGACTGGAAGAAATTAGCCTGATAATGCCCGATAATTATTTCGCCCTGGAGAAGCTTCTCCTTCTTTTTTACGAACAGCAAAACATGGATCAACTTCTTATCAGGGCAGAACAGGTGGCTACAAAGTTTAACAGGTCCTTCCTGGCCAAAATTCTGTTTGCCACAGCAGCCTCAGAGAAGGGAAAATTCGATACTGCTCTTGAAGAATTAAGAAAGGCCGCAATTCTGGCAGGAGATAATAAGGATCTGTTGTTACAGGTACTTACCATGCGGGCTGATGTCCACTACAGAATGAAGGACTTTGAAAATTCATTCATACTTTTTGATGAGGCATTGGCGATAAGTTCGGACGACCTGACTATATTGAATAATTACGCATATTACCTTGCCGAACAGGGTGTCAGGCTTAAAGAGGCTGAAAATATGGCTAAGCAGGTTATTGAAAGGGAAAAGGATAATACAACCTTTCTCGATACATATGCCTGGACACTTTACAAACGAGGAAAGCTGAAAGATGCAGCCAGGATCATGGAGAGAGTAATAAAATCGGGAGAAAAAGATGATGCTGAATGGTTCGAGCACTACGGTTTTATTCTGAGGGATCAGAAGAAATGCGAACAGGCCGTTGAAAAATGGGAATACGCCATAAAACTTGATAGTTCTAAAATACACCTTAAAGAAGAAATTCGAAAGTGCGAAAAGTAGTAACAATTATATTATTAGGCTTTTTCCTGTCGGGTTGTTCGGTTTCAAAGAGGCGACGTGAAGCCCCTCTGAAAGTTGAGGCCTTCTCCGATACTGAAAAGTTTTATGACGATTTGAAACAGACTAATTTAAGTTCAGGTGGATTCTATATTTCACGGGCTGATATTGATCTCAGTACTCCCTCTCTGGATATAAAACTTATAGGGACTATCAAATTCAGGTTTCCCGATTCACTTTTTGTTTCTCTAAGAACCAGAACAGGAATCGAAGCAGGCCGGCTATTGCTTACTGATGATACTATCCTTGTGAATGACAGAATCAACAGGATGATTTATTACGGAGATCCTGAAGACCTGGAGAAGAAATTCGGTATATCCTCTATGGCTGTGTTCGCAGTTTTCGGTGATTTCATAGGAAAGCCTGAGCTACAGACAAGGCCGGTTAACTGCATCGGCGGGACTCATTTCTGTGAAACCAGGCTCGGGGAATATACCCTGAAATATGAAATTGATTGCTATAATAAAAAAGCCAATAAAGCAGTACTTTCAGGAAATACTCCGGCTAAGGGAGTTCAGGCTTTTTTCAGTGATTTTAACAGGTACGGAAATGTGAGGGCTCCGGGAAATATTAAGGTATTGATGAACGACAATAAAGGAAGTTTTACGGCAGAGATAAGGAATATTCAAACGGATTGGAAGGGAGAAATTGATTTCATAACAGGACGAAACTATAGAAAAGTAAGGATAAGATGAGGTTGGTTTTTAAGATATCAATTCTCCTGCTACTGGGTATTCAACCGGCACTGGGACAGTCAAAGGCTGAACTGGAGGAACAAAGGAAAAAGACCCTTGAGGAAATTTCTTATGTGGACAATCTGTTGAAAGAAACAGGGAAGGAGAAGACAGAAAGCATGAGCCAGCTTAAGATAATAGGAAATAAACTTAATCTGAGGGAATCGGTTCTTCGGGATCTGAAGAGCGAGATAGATCTGCTTAACCGTAGAATAGAACTTAACACTATAGCCCTTGAAATGATGGAGGATGACCTGAAAACTCTTAGGGAAGATTATGCCAGGTCGGTGCTTAATTCATACAAGACGGGGAAATCATATAATGAGCTGATTTATATTCTGTCGGCTAAGGATTTCAATCAGGGCTATAAAAGGCTTAAGTATCTCCAGCAGATAGCAAAGTACCGCCGGAGTGAAGCTGAGATTATTTCTGAAATAAGGGATCAGGTTGAAGCATCAAGGGTTAAACTCGAAAGTGATCTCAGTAATGTTTCTATTCTTAAGGGCAGGGAAGAGCAGCAGAAATCACTTCTGAAGAGCGAGCAATCGAGAAGACAGAAGATGGTTCAGTCGCTCAGCAATAAGGAAAAGCAACTTCAGCGGGAACTGGAGGAGAGGAGAAGGATTGCAAGAAGGATAGAAGCTGAGATAGAAAAACTTATTGAAGAAGAAAGGAAAAAGGCTGCCAGAACTGATGTTTCACCTGAGGACAGTAAGCTTGCCGCTGGTTTTGCTGAGAACAAGGGAAGATTACCATGGCCGGTCGACAAGGGAGTTGTTACCGGGCAGTTTGGGACCCATACCCATCCGGTTCTTAAGTATGTTACAGAGAATAATCCCGGAGTCGAGATAACCAGCTATGGTGAAACACCTGTAAAGGCGGTTTTTAACGGTGAGGTGGCAAGGGTATTTGCCATTCAGGGAGCAAATATGACTGTTATGATAAAACATGGAAGATTCTATACTGTATACCAGAATTTAATAAATGTCAGGGTGAAGGCCGGTGAGAAGGTGACTACCGGAAAGATACTTGGTAATGTTTATAACGAGAAAGACGAAGGTAACAGTGCTATCCTTAAATTTATGATCTTCGATGAGACAGTTAAGCTTGATCCGGAATTGTGGATATCGAAAAAAAAGTAGAAATTGCATTAAATTAATTGCCTGAATTGTAATTGTCAGAAGAATGACTGAGGTTTACAAAAAACTGAGAATAGAATCGAAAATGGCGGGCCTGAGACAGGTCGAAAGCAGTGTGGATAATTTAACCTCGGAGCTGGGTATATCTCAGGATGACTATGGCAAGATACTTGTAGCTGCCATGGAGGCTGTTAATAACGCCATTCAGCATGGGAATAAGGCTGATCCCGCGAAGTCAGTAGAAATTGAAATATTACTTGAGGCGAAAAGTATTATTGTTATTGTTACAGATGAGGGAAGCGGTTTTGATCCTCTTAAGGTTCCGGATCCTACACGACCTGAAAATATTGAAGAGATAAACGGGAGGGGTGTTTTTCTTATGTCGAGGCTTGCAGACAAAATAGAATATAACAGTAAAGGGAATAGTGTAAAAATGACTTTTTTGGAGGTCGTACCTTGAGAATACAGTTTTTTTATCATGAAGTAAGATTCAGGTTAAAGCAATCTGCACCGTTAAAGGACTTGATAAATGAGGTCATCAGGGGTGAAAACAGGATCCCGGGTGACCTTATGTTTATTCTGACCAGTGATGAAAGAATTCTTGCAATAAACAGGGAGTTCCTGACCCATGATTACTATACAGATGTTATTACTTTTAATTATAACACCGACAATGTAGTCAACGGTGAAATTTACATAAGTATTGATACTGTTAAAAGAAATTCTTGTGACTACAAAGTTAGTTTTAAACAGGAACTGACAAGGGTTGTTATACATTCTGTACTTCATCTTTGTGACTATGACGATAAAACGGATATAGAACAGAAAGATATGAGGATGAAAGAAGATTACTGGTTAACTAAGGCTAAATAGAAAGTGATACTTGAATATGATATAATTGTAGTTGGCGGGGGCCATGCCGGATGCGAGGCTGCCCGTGCTGCAGCTGTGATGGGAGCAAAGACCATGCTTGTTACCATGGATATGACGAAACTGGCCCAGATGTCGTGTAATCCGGCAATGGGTGGTATTGCAAAGGGGCAGATAATCCGGGAAATTGATGCTCTTGGAGGAGGAAGTGGTATTGTTACGGACAGAAGTATGATCCAGTTCAGGATGCTTAACAGATCAAAAGGTCCGGCTATGTGGAGCCCACGTGCGCAATGCGACAGGCAAAGGTTCAGTGTTGAATGGAGGAAGATTCTGGAGGCTACTCCCGGACTCCATATATGGCAGGAGGAGGCAAAGAAGATAATTGTCAGGGATGGTAAGGCGACCGGAATAGAGACTTCGTATGGTACTGTTATAAGGAGCTCTGCCGTGATTCTGACAAACGGGACCTTCCTTAACGGATTGATGCATGTTGGTTTCAGCAGAATCAAGGGAGGCAGGTCAGGAGAAAGTGAATCTCAGGGGATAAGTGACCAGCTGGCTGACCTGGGTTTTAGTGTGGAGAGGATGAAAACAGGTACAAGTGCCAGGATAGACGGCCGCAGTATCGACTTCGCGGTTATGACAGAGCAGAAAGGGGATAACGAGGAAAGGACCTTTTCATATTTACCGGGAGTAGGTTTCAGAGGAGAACAGATGAGCTGTTTTCTGACACACACAAATGAGGAAGTCCACGAGGAATTAAGAAAGGGACTTGAGTTCAGCCCGCTCTTTAAGGGAATAATTAAGGGCCGTGGACCCAGATATTGCCCAAGTATCGAGGATAAGATTGTAACCTTTAAGGATAAGGAGGCCCATCAGCTTTTTATTGAGCCCGAAGGCAGGGAAACCGTAGAGTACTATGTAAACGGTTTTGCAAGCAGCCTGCCTCTTGATAGCCAGTATA
Source organism: uncultured Rikenellaceae bacterium (assembly GCA_964642615.1). Classification (GTDB taxonomy): domain Bacteria; phylum Bacteroidota; class Bacteroidia; order Bacteroidales; family VadinHA17; genus LD21. The sequence continues at coordinate 9,405 of CAZXSW010000011.1, forward strand.
AGGCACTAAGGAAGGTAAAGGGACTTGAAAACGTTGTTATCTTCAGACCTGGCTATGCCATTGAGTATGATTTTTTTCAGCCTACACAGTTATGGGCAACTCTGGAAACAAAGAAGATAGAGAATCTTTATTTTGCAGGACAGATTAATGGTACTACAGGTTATGAGGAAGCAGCTGCACAGGGTCTGATGGCCGGTATAAACAGTGTGCTTAAGATAACTGGTAAGAACAGTTTTATTCTCGGCAGGGATGAATCCTACATTGGAGTCCTTATTGACGATCTTGTAACAAAAGGGGTCGACGAACCTTACAGAATGTTCACTTCAAGGGCTGAATACAGAATTCTGCTAAGACAGGACAATGCCGATGAAAGACTTACGCGAAAGGGATTTGATATCGGACTGGCTGAGCGGAATAGAGTTGAAAGACTTGAAGAGAAAGAGGAAATGGTTAAAAAACTCATTTCATTTCTTAACAGAGAAAGCGTAAGTCCGGATGAAGTTAATTCCTTCCTTCTTTCAAAAGAAACAAATGAAATTGATCAGAAGGTAAAGGCCGTGACTATTGCTACGCGTCCGCAGGTCGATCTCAATGAATATCTTAAATTAATTGACCTTAATGACAGTCTCGATTTATCAGGATGCGGAAGAAAAGACGAGATTGTTGAATCGGCTGAGATTAAGATTAAATATGAAGGGTATATAAAAAGAGAAAGACAATTGGCTGAGAAAATCAAACGGCTGGGTTCCCTGAGCATCCCCGCGGATATTGAATACAACGAGCTGGCCTCTATATCAACTGAGGGCCGACAGAAACTGGCACGAATAAAACCGGCAACAATTGGCCAGGCTTGCCGTATCAGCGGAGTTTCTCCTTCTGATATTAATATACTGTTGATGTATATTGGAAGATAACGTTCCACGTGGAACAAATTTTTAATTTCTTTTATTATTTATTTTTAAGTGCCGGCAGTATTCTGCAATAATTATTTAGTTATCATTCGGTTAACATAAAGGTTAACAGAATTCATTAACGGAAGTTTCTGAATTTTTGGAAGTATGGCAGGATAAGTGACATAAATCGATAAAATATATGTTTTATGGTTAGCTGGTTTTGATTTAATTGTATGAAGGGAAATACCTTTTACAGATTGTATATATACGGGTTCGTGTATTCAATGCGTGAGGGTTTCAAAGAAGTAAATATTTAATACAGTAATGATAGTAAGAGGCAAACTGGTAGATATTCATAAAAAGGATATTTATCCGGCGCAGATAGAAACGGAGGGCAGAAATATAAAAAGTATAACGCCAGTTGAAAGCGTTGATGAAGTATATATAATGCCGGGCCTTATAGATGCGCATATTCACATAGAAAGTTCAATGCTGACCCCGGGTTCTTTTGCCCTGGCGGCTGTTTCACGTGGAACAACAGGTGTTGTTGCAGATCCCCACGAAATTGCAAATGTACTGGGGAAAAGGGGAGTTGACTATATGATTGATGATGCCGCAAAAGTACCCCTTAAGTTTTATTTCGGGGCTCCTTCATGTGTTCCGGCAACTCATTTTGAGTCTTCGGGGGCTGTTGTAGGACCGGATGAGATTGAAGCTTTGTTTAAGGAAGGAAGGGTTAAGTTCCTTGCCGAGATGATGAATTTCCCCGGTGTCATTTCTGGCGACCCGGAGGTGATGAGGAAGATAGAAATTGCCAGGTCGCAATATTTGGTCATTGATGGTCATGCACCCGGACTATCGGGAGAGGCACTTAAAAAATACGTTGCCGCTGGTATTTCGACAGATCATGAATGTACAGATATCGATGAAGCTGAGGAGAAACTGAAGCTGGGGATGAAAATCCTTATAAGAGAAGGAAGTGCTGCGAGGAATCTGGATAGCCTGAAGGAACTTATTACCACCAATACTGAAAATGTGATGCTGTGCAGCGATGATCTGCATCCGGAAATGCTTGCCGGAAGGCATCTCGACATGATAGTGGCTGACCTGGTTAAACAGGGATTTGACCTTTTTGATGTGCTTGCCTGCTGTACAATCAACCCGGTAAGGCATTACGGTTTGAATTGCGGATTGCTCAGGCAGGGAGACCCTGCAGATTTTATTATTGTTAACAATCCGCGCGAGATGAAAGTCCTAAGCACCTGGATAGATGGTGAGGAAGTCTTTGATGGAGATAAGGCACTTTTTTCATATGATGGTTCAGGCCAGGTTAATAATTTTAACAGCACCGAAGTAGATTCTTCAATGATAAAAGTTAAGCGGGGAGGGCCGAAACTAAGGGTAATAAATGTTTTCGACGGTCAGTTGTTTACCGGGAGCGGGTTTGCCCGATCAGGAACAGGTGAATATATGGAAGCAGATCAGGAAAGGGATATTCTTAAGCTGGTGGTTAAGGACAGGTATAGGGATGCCCCTCCGGCAACGGCCTTTATACAGGGATTTAACGTAAAAAACTGTGCCTTAGCTAGTTCTGTGGCTCACGATAGTCATAATATAATATGTACCGGGACAAGTGATGACTTTATTACTCAGGCAATCAATGCTGTTATCAGGATGAAAGGAGGCCTGGCCGTGGTAAGTGCGGAAAAAACCCTTACACTGGAACTTCCGGTTGCAGGAATCATGTCTGATCTTCCTGCAGTGGAGGTAGCTTCGAAATATGAGGAACTGTCAGATTATGTAAAGAAATCAGGCTGCCGGATGACTGCTCCATTTATGACCCTGTCCTTTATGGCCCTGCTTGTAATTCCTGAACTTAAACTGAGTGACAGGGGACTGTTCGATACTTTGAAATTTTCTCTGGTCCCGCTGTTTACTGAGTAAATGATTAAGGCGGTTGGCTGAATTTGTTGTTTTAACCTTATTTATTTTATGCCGGTAGATGCCCGGGAAATATTGCCATTACTGCCCGATAAACCGGGAGTCTACCAGTTTCTGGAAGCAAATGGCACTGTTATATACATAGGCAAGGCAAAAAGCCTGAAGAAAAGAATGGCATCCTACTTTTTGAAGAACCAGCCGGGAAAAACCCGGGTAATGCTTAAAAGAGCCTCACAGGTAAGACATATAGTTGTTGAAAATGAATCAGATGCTCTTCTTCTCGAGAATAACCTAATAAAGAAGTATCAGCCCAGATATAACATCCTGCTTAAGGATGATAAAACCTTTCCCTGGATATGCATCAAAAAGGAAGCCTTCCCACGGGTATTCATCACACGTAATGTGATCAGGGACGGATCTGAGTATTTCGGACCGTATACATCAGGTTTGATGGTAAAAACCCTTCTGGAGCTTTTGCGACGGCTTTATAAGTTGAGAACCTGCAATCACAACCTGTCAGCTCAGAACATTGAAGCCGGTAAGTTCAGGGTGTGCCTCGAATATCACCTGGGAAACTGCAAGGCTCCCTGTATTGCCAATCAGGGTCCGGAGGAATATCAGGAATATATTAACGATATACGGGATATACTCAAAGGTAACATACTGACTGTCATTAATCAGCTGAAAAACATAATGATGAAGTATTCAGCCGAACTCAGGTTCGAGGAGGCTCAGCTGATAAAAAACAAAATAGATCTCCTTACAAAATTCCGCAGCCGTTCGGTTGTAGTAAGCAACACAATACGTAATGTAGATGTTTTCGCCATTACCGCCGACGATGACAGAGGCTATATAAATTATCTGAAGGTTGTAGATGGTGCTGTAATCCAGGCGTTTACCCTTGAGATTAGGATGCGTGTAGACGAAGAGCCAGAGTCCCTTCTTGGTTTTGCAATAACTGAGATACGACAGCGATATAACAGCAACTCGCCTGAGGTAATCGTGCCTTTTATGCCAGATATACAGATATATAAAGTAAAATACACTGTGCCGGCAAGGGGTGAAAAGCTCAAGCTTCTCGAACTTGCCGAGCGAAATGCTGTATATTATAAGCATGAACAGAAAAAGAAACAGTTTATTCAAAAAACTGAAAACCGCACAGGCAGAAACCTGGAAAAAGTAAAAAAGGATCTTCATATGCCTGATATGCCGGTGCATATTGAATGCTTTGACAACTCCAACATTCAGGGAACAAACCCTGTGGCATCATGTGTGGTATTCAGAAACGGGAAACCCTTCAAAAAGGATTACAGGCATTTTAATATAAAAACCGTTACGGGACCAGACGATTTCTCTTCCATGGAAGAGGTTGTTTACAGAAGATATAAGCGTCTCCTCGATGAAGAACAGCAGCTTCCCCAGCTTGTTATTGTCGACGGGGGCAAGGGCCAGCTTTCCTCTGCAGTGAAAAGCCTTGCCAGCCTGGGTCTGAGAGAAAAGATAACGGTTATCGGTATAGCAAAGAAACTTGAGGAAATTTATTTCCCAGGCGATTCCGTTCCCATTTATCTCGACAGAAATTCATATACACTGAAACTAATTCAGCAAATGAGAAACGAGGCCCACAGGTTTGGCATTTCTTTTCACCGTGACAAAAGGTCGGCAGGGATGCTCAGATCAGAGCTCGACGAAATAAAGGGTATCGGTCCGAAAACAAAATCCATTTTACTTAACAGCTACCCTTCCGTTGACGACATAAGAAATGCCAGGCCCGGAGAGCTGGAAAAGTTGATCGGACAAAAGAAAAGTGCCATAGTGCTTGAGGGCCTTGGAAAATCTTCAGGAACGGAAATTAAGGTTAAGGATTAAAAAAATGCTCTAAAGTATTTTAATTCAATACCTTATTGGCAATTTATAATCATCTTAACCTTCTGTGAAATGAATGGCTGGAAGCAAGTGCAGGATTGTACGTGAATTGTTTTCTCCTGAAGGGTTTTCTCCTGCAGTTTCTCAGATCAGATACGTGGCAGGAAAAATAATAAGAAAAGTCAATTACGGATTTTAAGGATTTCCAAAATCTCATTTTCGATTTTTTCAGAACCGTATGTAAGATACCCTTTCATACCTGTGGAGGATGCAGCTTCGATATTGGCCGGAAGGTCATCAATGAAAAGAGTATCTTCTGGAGCAAGCCCGTATTTTTGAAGAATCAGTTCAAAGAACCTGATATCGGGTTTTGATAATCTTGCCTCGGCTGAAATCAGCCCACCGTCGAAATACCGGAAGAAATAGTAGTCGTTTTTTATTTCTTCAAAAAGATCGAGCGGGAAATTGGAAAGGTAGTAAAGAGCAAAGCCTTCTTTTTTCAAAGAGGGAAGAAGCCTTACATTATCATCAATAGGGTAGAGTATTTCCTTTCGGAGATTGAAAATAAGTTCAGTTTCAGCAATGTTAAGACTTGATCTGGAGCTTATGGAACTTATGGCTTCACGGGTGGAGATATCGCCGTTATCCAGCATTGCCCATTCCTTTCCGTAAAAGATATCTGACAGAATTGTTGTTATTTTATTCGCAGGATATTCCTTTCTCCTGAGAAACTCAGAAGGGTTGAAACTGATCAGAACATTTCCGAGGTCGAAGATAAGGTTCCTAATCATTCCGGGTGTTTATCATCGAGTAAGGCTGGCCTGTAGCTTCCAGAACATTCCACCAGAGTTCTCCCTGAATATCGATCTTTTTCCTCTTGGCTACAGCCATTGGGATAGGAATAAGGGTAAACTGATCGTTCCAGAAACCTACAACGAAGTCGGTCTTCCCTGAGAGGGCAGCATGTACGGCATTCTGTGCAAGAAGGTTGGCAAATTTACTGTCGTTGGCATTAGCCGGGGCACTTCTGACAATATAGCTGGGGTCGATATACTTTATTGAATGAGGGAATCCGGCCGCATCAAACTCCTGCTTGATGCTGTCTTTAAGGAGTAGCCCGATGTCCTTATGCTTAACATTGCCTGAAGCATCCAACTCCCTGTCCTCGTTGTTGAAAAGGTCCTGTCCTGCCCCTTCAGCAACCACTACTACTGCATGATGGCGGTCCTCAAGCCGTTTCTTCAAAACATTGAGAAAGCCCCTGGGCCCGTGAAGGTCGAAATTTATTTCGGGAATAAGTACAAAATTTACTTCCTGTATGGCCAGTGCGGCACTTGCTGCAATAAAACCGGAATCACGTCCCATAAGTTTTACAAGAGCGATCCCGTTGTTTGCCCCGGATGCCTCGTTGTGGGCATTCCTGATTATATCATTGGCAATGGAGAAGGAAGTTTCGAACCCGAAAGATTTCTGAATAAGGTCGATATCATTATCAATTGTCTTAGGGATTCCGGCAACGGATATCCTGAGATTACGCTTCTCTATCTCTTCATGAATGGCATGTGCTCCCCTAAGAGTGCCGTCTCCTCCTATGCAGAAGAGAACATTTATATTAAGTATCTCAAGTGTATCCACCATCTGGGCTACATCCTGGTTTCCCCTTGAAGAGCCCAGAAAGGTTCCTCCCGAAAGATGAATGTCGCTTACCATTGAAGCTGTCAGTTCGATAACCGGGTGGTTATACTTGGGAATCAGGCCTTCATAACCATATTTTATACCTAATATCCTGCTGATTCCGTAGCGGTAGTATAGCTGGTTTACAAGGCTCCTTATGACGTTGTTAAGCCCCGGACACAGGCCTCCGCAAGTGATTATTGCAACTTTGGTCTTTGCTGGTTCAAAGAAGATTGTTCCGCGCGGACCGGCTTTTTCAAAAGAAACCGGCATTTCTCCCGTCTCCCTGCACCTGTTAAAGTTATCAAAGGAGACATCATATATTATTCGTTCATTATCGCCGACAAATCTTGATAAGGAGCTGTCGCAGCAAGCTGCTTTTTTTAGTGGAGAATCAACACTGCCTTTACCAAGTGACTTAACAAGAAAATCTTCAAATATCATGATATTGTTATAATTACAAAATAAAACCCTGCAGAAATTGTATAAATTTTCTGCAGGGCAAATTTAGTATATTTTTTTATGTCATGAACTATTAATATCAGGCCGTCTCATAAAGGATTTAATGGCAACCCTTCGTATTAATAAATTTCAGATTATCAGTATACTTAATAAAACCAGTGTTGTTTTGGGTGTACTGCCTGTCAGCAAGTCAGTTTGAATTCAATATCTGTTTGATTCTGCCGACAAGTCCATTTTCGAGTTTTACTTTTATTCCGTGCGGGTGTACTGGTGCCGTTGTCAGCACTTCCTGTACCTTTCCGCCGGTAAGACGGCCTGTTCGCTTGTCCTGGATCAGCTCCACCATCACATCAATCCCGGGTCTTACATCTGATCTTCGTTTACCTTCCATATATTGATTACTGTTATTATAAATAATTATAAAAAATATATTTAACTGTTATTGATTTTTTCTTTAAGGTTACAATTATATAAAAAAATCAAACAGAAAGATTAAAAAATGAATTTCTTTTTAAAGTGATTTTAAACAGGGTTTCACCATACTCCCTTTACACGGGTTTTAATCCTGTATAAGCCTTTACTTGCTGTTATATAGAGAGTTTTTCTGTTTTTATCGCCAAAGCACACATTTGAGGTCCATCCTTCAGGTACAGGTATATTACCTAGTTGTTTTCCGTTTTTATCGAAGACAGTAACGCCGCCTCTTGTTGTGAGATACAGGTTTCCTTTTTTGTCGAGAGCCATCCCATCGCTTCCCAGTTCACAGAAAAGGGTCTTACCTGTCAGTTCACCGCCTGGACCAATGGTGTATTTGTATGTTTTGCGTCCGCCCATATCGGCTATGAAAATAGTTTTTCCATCGGCCGTGCCGACCAGGCCGTTTGGCTGAACCATATCCTCAACAACCCTCTTCAGCACCTTCCGGTCGGCTGACAGATAGTAGACGCACTGCTTATCCTGAGGCATAGCCGTATGGCTCCACCAGGCCCTTTTAAAGAAGGGATCTGAGAAATAGAGACTTCCGTCGGGTGCTACCCAGACATCATTTGGGCCATTGAGTATGTTATTGTTGAATTTACCCAGTACTATTTCAATTTTTTTATCACTACTTATTTTCCAGAGTTCGGTTTTTTCATCGGCACATACCCACAGGTCCCCATTTTTGTCGAAGAACATACCGTTTGCCCTTCCGGCGGGCTGCATATAGGTGAGCAGTTCATCTCCGGTGGTCCAGATCATTATCCTGTCATTGGGCTGATCTGTAAAATAAACATTACCCCTTGCGTCAGCTGTGGGCCCTTCCGTAAAGGAAAATTCACCTGACAGTTTTTCAACTGTGGCACCGGGCTTAATAATTGTTGGTAAATTAATCTCCTGGGAAACAAGGTTTGATAAGATAAATGCCGATAATAAAAATGACAGGCCAAGATGTTTCATAGCAATTGATTTGAGGTGTAATACATTAGTTAATAAGGAATGCACGATCAGGATATTTTTCTTATCCTTCCTGCGTAATCATCAATTTGTTCGGGTTGTTCAAAGCCGACTATGATAACATCGACCGTTCCGAGCCCGAGTACGAATTTAAGGGAATTGTCTATCATTTCGGGATTATTTTTAAATTTCCCGTTACCTATAAGTTTCATTCCTATGACGCCTTTCCCGTTTTTGTGCATCTTTTCTATGACAGGGACAATAAGTGCCGGATCGCTTTTATCCATTGATTCTCCATAGGAGTTGACCCTGGTATGAATCACATCAACCCAGGGATGGGCCGCTGCAACCTCGAGTGCCTCAAATGAATGAACCGAAACACCATGAGCTTTGATAATACCTTTGGCTTTCAGATTATTGAGTCCGTCCATAAAACGTTTTTGCGAATCGGGCCAGTCGGGGGCTGTCATGAGGTGCATCTGTACCAGGTCAATATAATCGGTGTTGAGCTCTTTCCTGAAGCGGTCAATTACCACTTCAGCATCGGGCCTTTCGGGTTCGGGAAGTGATCCTGGGAGCACCCACATCTTGGTACAGATGGTATAGCTATCTCTTGGAAGACCTTTAAGGGCTGCTGCAGTATGAGTATGTGTTCCGTAATTATCGGCACAGTCAAAGAAACGGATTCCCTTATCGTAAGCCTGGCGGATAAGTTTTTCGGCAACACCCGCCCTGGTAATGTTAGACGACCGGTTATAACCGCTGAACCCGGTCCCCATCCCGAGAAGAGTGGTTTTGATCCCTGTCTTCCCCAGTTCAACCATCTGAAAGGGATCACTGGGATGTTGTGTGCTGCATGACGTCATTGAATGGGCCATGTTTCCAAACATAACAGTCCCTGCTCCGGCAGTTACCGTAGCGACAAACTGCCTTCGGGTAAAACTCTTCTTTACCATTGCTTTGAGATTTAAGTTTATAACTGGAACAATAACTCAAACAAAATAAACAAATTTTTCTGTTCTTTCTTAAAATATGATATTTATCGGATCACCAGTTTATCGAGTATCTCTGCGGGTGGTGCCACCGGTCGGCCTTTCCGTGTAGCAACGCCTGTAACCCTGGCCTGTACAATAATCCGCTTATCTTCAAGTCTTAATATGTCCTGCTCAAATACAAGCCTGACATTACCTTCTCTTTTTATGTTAACATAAACAATGAACCGGTCACGGCTCCTCAGAGGATACCTGTAATCAATCTCTACCCTAGTAACAACCAGATCAAGGCCTTGTTCATGCAGTTCCATAAATGAAATACCTTTCGAAACAAGAAACTCATGACGGGCATGCTCGAGATAATGCTGATAGTTTGCATTGTTAACCACTCCCTGTACGTCGCATTCATAATCGCGGACGATAAACTCAAGGCCATAGATGTAATTGTTTTCTGTCATGCTAACTCCTTTTTTTGTCCCGGCCTGAACCTATCCTGATACAGATGTCTATCAGTCTTCATATACAAGCCAGGGAGCCCTGTAATCCTGCGGACGTTCCTTTACTACCGGAGTCTCAGGAATAAACTCAATATCAATCTCTTCTGCATGTCCTTCCGCGAGTCTGTAAAGGAGAGACTGATAGGGTTTAAAATTAAGGTTTATTTCGTATGTATATTCTTCAACTGAAATCTTTACTGGAACATTGTAGGTTTCATCGCTCATAGACTGGCCGTATTCAACAGGGAAAACAAGGTTACTGCTGTTTCTGTTGGGGAAGAAAACATACAGTGTTTCCCCGTCTTTCCTGCACCAGTGGGAAGGTATACTGCTTCCTGTAATGAATGGTGAAAGCTGTAGCCCGTCAGAGCTGATCCCCTGTCTGGCTTCAGCACCTATCCGTCTGACAAGGAGCCCATAGTCATCATGCTTTACAAATCCAGGTTCCTCAGGTATCTGCTTCAGAATGACTGGCAGACCCTGATCTGCAAGTTCTGATACTCTTTTAACAACATCATAATCAAGATATTTAGAATCAATATATAAAGCTTTGAATCGGGCCTGACCAACAACCAGTTCATTTCCCGACATTTCAGCTTTCCGAAGGAATTCACCATTTATCCATACCGGATTGTAGGGAGCAAGTTCTTCAGGAAAACCGGTATAGCGCATTTCATAATGTCCCCAGGCCCATATAAATTGTTTTTCAACAGGCATCCTGCCTGCTTTCCAGGCATCTTCAACAGGCAGATAAACTGCAATATCCGAAAGGGTATGACCTTTCTTCATATATTCAGAAACGGTAGTGAGGTAGGTGTTGAAATCGCTGAGTTGTTTTGAGAGCGCTCCGTCGGGTCCGACATGTACACTGGCATAGAATGATACTGTATCCAGTCCGGCCGGATTGTGTGGTTTCCCATGCCAGACAATCTGGTTGACCCCATTGGCGAACAGGGCATCGGCAACAAGCTTCAGGTCAGCAACCTGTTCCTGCCTGAGGTAGTCGCCGGGCCAGCCGTACAGGCATGTAAAGGTTTCGGCACTTACGTGCTTTTTACCCGAAAGGAGTGCCGCAGAAGCTGGAATTGTGCTGAACCGGGGTTCAAAGAGCATTGCCTCACTCTCGGGAATATCCACGGCGGCATATCCCGAGATGAGATCACAGGGAGCTCCTGATACCTGAGCCCGTGAAAAAGCGCCTCTTTCACCAGTCACACGATCGAAATCCCTGTAGAAGCCGATAACTTTTTCTGAAACAAGAGACATATAGTCGTACAGATGATCGCTGTTAACCGGCTCATATATTGAATCCATAAAAGGGATTATGTCGTAACCGAAACGCTCAAGGAACTCTTTATCCAGACCTTCGGTCCACAGCTTTTCGGTTTCAACTTCCCAGCTGTCGATGAAGAATGAACGCGGCAGGTTTGAGAGGGGATGCGGAAACGAGTCGAGCAGCCTTTGAAAATAGGGGAGATAGTTTGAAGGATTAAGGTGGTCGGTCACGTATCCCGGTTTGGGGTGCTCCCACGACCTTGTGATGACCTGCCTCCAGTTCTCATCGCCGAATCGCCTGGTGGCCTGTTCGAAAGTGACGTATGAATCACCGAAGGGCCAGAGGGTCCCGAGGGTCATATCACAACCCAGTCCAATGCTGTCGGCGTATCCGGCAGTGTAGGCGACAATATCGTTCCATTCAGAACTCAGCCATTCCTGCCGGGGTGTATAGCTGGTATCTTCGGGATTGAACCTGTTTAGCGGATAAACCCATGCCAGTTCAACACCCCCGAAGCCATTTTCTTTAAGCCAGTTAAGGTTATACCTCACATCTTCCTTCTTTATTGTCGAGGCAAACCACCAGTACCTGGCATATGGTTTTGAGGTGAAGGAAAATGGGTCGGATGCAGGGTTGGGCAGGCCGGAGCTCTTCTCGGGGCCTGCGCATCCGGGAATAAGGGTCAGGAGAATGAAAGCCGTAATGCAAATGTTTTTCATAGAGACAGAATAAATTAAATATATGATCAGGTTAAATATTCTTTTAAGGAAATTCTTTTCCGAATGATCAAAATAAACATGTTATCAGCAGGTAAGATGGTTTCTGCTGATATCGACGGGAAGAAGAAAGTATTTGTTTATTTTGGAAAAGTCCGGAAGAATTTCCTTATCCTAAGGTGGAATTTATGGATACTGTGGGGCTTGTAGTGCATAAGGATACACTCTTTTGTTATAAGGTTTATTCCCGGATCGCTGGCCTCCCTGATGGCCTCGGGGGTTTCACACGACTGCTGGATCCAGATCTGGCTGATGCCTTTTTCCTTTGCCTCCCTTACTACTGAAGCTGTCTGGTCCTTTTTTGTCATGATGATGATACCCCCTACATTTCCGGGGAGGGAGGCAATGTCTTTAAACACTTTTGCACCGTGAATTTCGCTTGCATAAGGATTGACGGGCAGGATATTCATGCCCTTTTCCTTTAGTTCCCTGAAGGCGGTGAACCCGAATTTCCGGGGATCACGTGAAACACCTATCATTGCGACAGGTTCCGAGCTCAGGAATTCTTCGATTTTTCTTAAGGTTACCATACTGGTCAAGATTAGATTTGAGTGTGGAGCTAATAAGGCGATATCAGATCAAGCTAAGTATAAACACTTAAAATTACTATAAAAAATCCAACACTGCTATATTTTTACTTATTTGGTGAGTGATTTCCCGTTTGAAACCTATGATATGAAAAGCACTGACGCAAGTTCGGGGTATCTCTTTTCAAAGAAGTATTCCAATTATGTATTCGTTCTCCTTTTTCTTCTTTATATGTTCGATTACATCGACAGGTCGATAGTGACCTCGATGTTTGTATCAATAGAAAGAGACTGGGGTATAACGCACACCCAGAGCGGTATGCTTGTTTCAGCAGTTTACTGGGCAATAGTGATACTTACATTTCCTGTTTCACTTCTTGTCGACAGGTGGAGCCGTACAAAGACTATAGGTCTTATGGCCATTGTATGGAGCCTTGCCACCGCCCTGTGCGCCCTCACCGGCAACTACGTCCAGCTTTTTATGGCCCGCGTGCTTATAGGTGTTGGTGAGGCTGGCTATGCTCCCGGCGGAAGTGCTATGATATCCGGACTTTATCCGATTGAGAAGCGATCGAAGATGATGGGTATATGGAATGCCTCAATTCCTCTGGGTACGGCGATAGGTGTAGCCCTTGGGGGTATCATTGCAACCCATATAGGATGGAAACATGCTTTTGGCATTGTAGCATTCCCTGGTCTCATTGTTGCAATTCTTTTTCTTTTTGTAAAGGACTATAAGACTGTTGATCTTTCGTTCGTCGACAGGTTGAACAACAAGGTTAAAATGGAAAGGAAGGACCTGTTCAGGGAGTTTCTGACCAAGCCTTCGATCCTCTTTACATATTTCGGGATTGCTGCAGTGGTGTTTGTGACTACCTCGCTTCTTACATGGCTTGCAACGTATTTTCAGACTACCAGGGACCTTGCGCAGGACAAAGCCGGAAGCATGGCCAGTGCAGTTATGGTTCTGGCTCTTATCGGAGCTCCGCTGGGAGGTATTCTGACCGACAAGTGGAGGGAGAAACAGGTGAATGCCAGGCTTCTTCTTCCTGCTATTTCAACGCTTATCTCAGCTGTGTTGCTTTTTGCTGCACTTTATATCTTCTCCGGCATTGTTCAGTACATAGTATTCCTTATGCTCGGGATATGCATAATGGTTTTTATTTCAGGGGCGGCAGCAGTTACTCAGGATGTCATACATCCTGGTCTGAGGGCCACTTCCTATGCAATTGCCGTTGTGGTACAGAACCTGCTCGGATCATCGACTGCGCCCCTGGTTCTTGGAAAGATATATGATAACTCCACCATCCAGAATGCCCTTTCTATCCTTCCATATGTTCTGATGGTCGGGGCACTGCTGTTTTACCTTGGATCGAGATATTATGAAAAGGATATGCAGAAAGTGACAAGGGTTGACCTTGTTGCCGAATAGCCGGCACTTACTATTTATTTCTTGAAGAGGTGTAAAGGACAAAGTTCCTCAGTGACTGCCTTACATCGGAGGGAGGATAGGTATCGAGTATTGCAAGCGCCTTGTCCCTGTACTGGTTCATACGCATCTCAGCATATTCAAGCCCTCCGTTATCGACAACAAAGCGGATGACTTCAGAAATTTCCTCCCTTGTCTTTTTCTTCTTCCTGACTATTGAAAGTATCTGTTTTCTTTTTGCTTCGGAGGTCTGTTCAAGTGTGTAAATAAGAGGCAGCGTGATCTTTTTTTCCTTTATGTCATTGCCGTGTATCTTGCCTGTTAATCCGTTTGATTCATAGTCGAGGATATCATCACGGATCTGAAAGGCAATGCCTATATTTTCGCCGAAATCCTTCATCACCTGTATCGTATCAGTCTCATCTGTGACTGATCTGGCGCCACAGGCCGTACAGGCAGCTATCAGGGCAGCTGTTTTACTCCTGATGATCCTGAAATAATCTTCCTCCTTAAGGTTCTGCTTTCTGGCTTTCTGTAACTGCAGCAGCTCTCCCTCACTCATTGATTTCACGGCTTCCGATACAATCTCAAGCATGTCGAGCCGGTTTTTCTCAATACTGATGAGCAGGCCCTTTGCAAGCATATAGTCACCTACCAGAACCGCAATTTTTGAATTCCACAGGGCTTTGACAGATAATGAGCCCCTTCTCTCGCTGGCGTCATCGACTACATCATCGTGAACAAGTGAAGCTGTATGAAGAAGTTCAATAAAGGTGGCAGCTATATAGGTAGGTTCTTCTATCTTACCGTTAAGGGCTGCCGACAGGAAAACCAGAAGGGGCCGCATCTGTTTTCCCTTACGTCTGAATACGTAATTAAGGATGATCTTAAGGAGAGGGATATCACTTTTCATAGTCCTGCCGAAGTAGGCTTCAAATTCAGCCATCTCCTTTTTTACAGGCTTTCTTATATCAGTGAGTTCCGACATTCGCTTGAGTTTGTTCAAATATAGTAAAATCGCAGTAACATGCGGAGATATTATGCTTTATGACATTCTGATCAAAAGAATAATGCCATGAAAACGATTTTAGTTTGAAAAATTATATATTTGTCCTTCTTCTACCTATAAAACGAAATGAAAATCAATGATCTGAAACCCGAGAAACTTGAACAGGCCGCAAATATGCTTAAAGCTATAGCTCATCCGGTAAGGATTTCTATTATTACATGTCTGTTCGACGAAAAGAAAAGAACCGTTACGGAAATTCATAACCTCGTCGGTATTGAACAATCTACGGCATCTCACCATCTTGGTATTTTAAAGGACAAGGGTGTTCTCTTATCGAAAAGAGACGGGAAAAATACGTACTACTTCCTTAAGCACGATAACCTGGAAACTCTTTTATCATGCATTAATGCCTGTTGTCAGTAGCTAATAACACGTGTTCATATCACTCAGGCAAGATTCCTGAACATTCTCTTCTGAAAAAGTATAATGGCTATCACCCCGCAAGTTATCGCAGAGTCGGCTATGTTGAATACGGGCCTGAAGAAAATAAGCGATTGTCCCGGTCTTATGGGAGACCATTCTGGCCATGTTGTGTTTATTACCGGGAAATAGAACATATCCACAACCCTTCCGTGCAGGAATGATGAGTATCCGCCTTCAGGTGGAAAAAGAACCGCCGTCTGGCTGTAGCTTTCACTGAAAATCATTCCATAGAAGGCGCTGTCAATAATATTTCCAATGGCTCCTGCCATTATTGCACCAACGGCAATTATAAGTCCTGCTGAAGCTTTTTTCTTTATAAGTGAATTAAGAAAGAAACCAATTCCTGTGATTGCAATTATCCTGAAAATACTAAGGATGAATTTGCCTGTCTTTCCTCCCATTTCCATCCCGAAGGCCATCCCGTTGTTTTCAATGAAATGTATCATTCCCCATTCACCGAAAAGAGGTATCTCCTGACCGATTATCAGATTTGTCTTAATCCATATCTTGAGAACCTGGTCTGCTATCAGTATCAGTATGATTACTAGTAAAGCCTTCTTGCCCAACGACATCTGTTTTATCAATTTAAGGGTCACAAAATAGTAAAAAATAGTCATTTTGCAATGCCTCTCAGGCATTTATTGGATTGAGGAAAGGCCGCAGACTAAATCATGACTTATGTATCAGGACTCTTTCTTAAGTCAGATTGAAGCAAGGAAGCGGAGACAGAAGGACAGTATAAAAAAAGAGGATGAACCTGGTCCATCCTCATATAAAACTTTTCCACATAGCCGGCTTGCCGGCACCTAAAATTCACAATCAACATTGTTGTAGTTACCATCCCAGCAATACCAGTCGGAAGTGGGGAAGTACAGGGGAGCCCTTACACGGCCGGTTTTGTCAGATGTGTTCCATTTGACATCTACATCTGCAAACTGGGCCCCGTTGTAGTAGCTTATGTCGTAATAGGCGTTATAGGGACCCGTGATCATTTCGCGGCCGAATTCAATATAGCTTTCCTTAAATGGATCACCGTTTCTTATATACGTATATTTTACTGTTGAAATATTGGTCCCGGTGCCTGTCCAGTCAATCCTGAGAAGGGGAACCTGATCTGCAGGTCCCTGTTTAAGGGTCCACTGACCTCCCGTACCGTCTTTTTCGGATGTGCCTTCAAACCAAATAAACTCACTGAAGGGATTGGTGCCTTCCTTTGCCAGATACATCTTCCAGAGGACGTCATTTTCCCTGACCTGACCTGTAAGCCTGACCTTGTATGTCATGCTGACGTTGTCAACTGAAATGGCTGCATCATATTTCCATTGCCATGTATTGTCGTCAGCATAAACAGGATCTTTCCCGACAGCTGCCTGAAAAGCTTTTACCGGAACGGCAAGGGTAGTGTTTATTACGGCCCTCCAGATTAGTGCCACACCCGAAGCGTAATCCCAGTTTGAGGTAGGAGTACCTTTGGAAGCATCGAAACTGTCAGATTTCTTCCCGGGCATGAAATTACTGAAGTCTATAAGCATGCTCCCGGCAGGAGGGAGAACAGGAGGATCACCCTTGTCTTTGTCCTTCTTGCATCCTGTAACGAGAAGAACTGCGAGAAGTATCACAAGTGCCTGTTTTAAAGAGCTTTTCATTTTACAGTATTTTAAAAAAAGATATACTTGAGATTCATTCGGGTCACACTGAAAGTTCAGGGCTGCATATCACTTAACCACGAATATAACAGTGTTTTACCTTATTACAAAAAGATGTTTATTAATTCTCAGAATAACGGTAAATTTACATTAAAAGTATTTATCCGTCAACAGGGAACATCAGCTTTGGTACGGCTGCTATTTGTCAGAATTGCTTTTATGAACAATATACCGGTATAGTTGTTTAATTAAAAACTTCAAATCATGAAAAAGGAACAGATTTTAAAATTAACATTTTCCGGGATTCTGGCTTTGCTCTTTACAATGAACTCTTTTTCTGCAGAGCCCGGAGATCAAAACAAAGCAACCATGGATAAATTTGACATTCACCAGTTTCCGGCATTGCCATATGCCTACGACGCGCTTGAACCTTACATAGATGCACGTACAATGGAGATTCACTACGACAAGCATCACCGCGCCTATTTTAATAATTTTGTAGCTGCAGTAAAAGACACTCCGCTCGACAAGCTTTCTATCTACGAGATCTTTGCCAAAGTCTCGGAATCAGGAGATGCTGTCAGGAACAACGGCGGCGGTTTTTACAACCATGTTTTTTTCTGGAATAATCTTGCTGCTAAATCAGATGGCCCTTCAAAAGAGCTTAATGATGCCATCGTTAAAGCATTCGGTTCTTTTGATAAATTCAAAGAGCAGTTCGGAAATGCCGCCAAAACAAGGTTCGGCAGTGGCTGGGCATGGCTGGTCCTGACACCCGGGAAGACCCTTGCAGTGAGCAGTACTCCCAACCAGGACAATCCCCTTATGGATGTCTCGGCAGTAAAGGGAACACCCCTGCTTTCACTAGACGTGTGGGAGCATGCTTATTATCTTAAGTACCAGAACAGAAGACCCGAATATGTTGAGGCTTTCTGGAGTGTAGTAAACTGGGAAGAAGTAAGCAGAAGATATGCTCAGGCTGTGAAGTAAAAAGGTTTTCAAGGAATATTATAAAGACAAAAAATCCGTCTCCATTAAAATATGGAGACGGATTTTTTTATGCTGTTGACCTGAAAGTTATTTTGTCAGGTATATAGGAATCGTTTAATCTTAAGTGTTGCTGTCTTCTGGAAGGGAACCTGCTGGAGAACAACCTTGTTGATCTGACTGAATTTGCTGACCTTCGAGTTGACATATTCCTTAAGTTCGGCAAGCAGTTCTTCCTTTTTGTCTGAATACTGCTTCGACACATCTTCCTTAAGGCTCTGATATTTCTTCTCAAGTTCATCCATATTGAGATGTACATAGGCAACGAGCTTCCCTTTCTGCTGTATCACGAGTGATTCAACGACAAAACGGAAGTTGTTTATTATTGACTCAATCTCTTCGGGATATATGTTCTCACCACTGGAGCCGACTATCATGTTTTTAAGCCTACCCTTGATGAAAAGATTATTTCTGTCGTCCATAACTCCCAGGTCGCCTGTTTTAAACCATCCATCGGGAGTAAGTACTTCACGTGTAAGAAGAGGTTCCTTGTAATATCCTTTCATGACATTGGGTCCGCGTGCCCATATCTCGCCTTCCCCTGTCTTTTTATCGGGATTATTGATTTTAAGTTCAATATCTTCAATGGCAGGTCCAGTGGAATCGAAAACTGAATTTGCAGGACCTGCACCGGCCAGCAGGGGAGATGTTTCTGTAAGTCCGTAACCGATGGCATACGGGAATTTTGCTTCAATTAAAAACCTCTCGACCGACTTATTGAGCTTGGCTCCGCCTATTCCGTAAAATTTAAGATGCCCGCCGAAAGTCTGGTACAACTTCTTCCCGGCAACGGCATTAAGTTTCTTTCTTATGAAAGCGATCCTGTAAAGAAGGCTTAGAATCTTTTTCTCATTGAAGGTCGGAAGTATCTTGTTGAAATAAATTTTTTCCATGATCAGGGGAACCGTTAGCATCAAAGTCGGTTTTACCTCAGCCATAGCCGGAATAAGAACCGTTGGGGTGGGCGGCTTACGCAGGTAGTAAACACACGACCCGCCAGTCATTGGGAAAATAAGGCCCAATGTATTTTCATAGGTGTGTGAAAGGGGCAGTACCGACAGGAATCTGTCAGTCTCATCAATCGGCTGAATTCTGCCTCCCTTAATGGCATTGAATGAAATATTCTTATGAGTGAGCATAACACCCTTCGACCGGCCTGTTGTACCTGAAGTATAGATGATGGAGGCAAGGTCGTCTTCCTCAACCTCATATACAGTCTGAAGTACGGCCTCAAGATCAAATTTAAGATCCTTCACATCGGTTTTAAGCACAGAGAAATCATCGATCAGGATAACCGTCTTCAGATTTTCTCCTTTGTAATCCTCAATCTTGTGCTGGAGGCTTGAGGAGACAAAAAGTGCTTCAGCTTCTGAATGCTCAAGTACATTTGCAACCTCCGTGGGTGAAAAGTCAGGAAGAACAGGTACAGCCACGGCACCTGTGAAGGTTATTGAGAAATAGGCTATGCCCCAGTTGGGCATGTTTGAACTCAGTATAGCAACCTTACTGCCATATTTAATCCCGGCTTTCTCCAGCATGGCCGATAAAGCCCTGATCTCCTTAGCAACAGTCTCATATGTCCTGGGAGTCTCCCCTACATAGGAATATGCATTACAACCTGCATGCTTCCTCAACGTCTCATTGAATAAAGATGGAAATGTCAACTTTAAACTCTTGTCACTCATCCGGGTATAGTTATTAATAAGAGCACAAAGATAAGCAATAAATTCGTGACAGATATGTCTATATGATTATTATGACATATTTATACACTGACCGTGAACTATGGATTAAACTTTTCTGCTCCGGATTGGTTACCTTTGTAAATTAACCAGGTAACAAAAAACCCAAAATGACCCAGAAAATAAGAATAAGCAGGGAATTCTCCTTTGAGATGGCCCATGTGCTTGAGGATTATGACGGACCATGCCGCAACATACACGGACATTCATACCGTCTGTTTGTTACTCTATCAGGTTATCCCTCGCAAAAACAGGGAGATCCTAAAAGCGGAATGGTAATGGATTTCTCTGACCTTAAACGGATAGTTGAAAATGAAATAATAAGTGTTTTTGACCATGCCGTGGCCCTGTCTTCATCTTTCAGGGACAAGAGCAACTATTTTTCAGGCGGTATCTTTGGAAATATTGTCTTTCTTGACTATCAGCCCACATGCGAAAACCTGGTTGCCGACTTTGCTGTCAGAATAGCAGAAAACCTTAAAGGGGAAGTGGAACTTCACAGTCTGAGACTATACGAAACCGCTACTTCATATGCTGAATGGTATGCCTCAGATAATCAATAAATAAAATATGCAAGAGAACCCCCAAAAGAAGCTCTTTTTACTGGATGCTTACGCCCTTGTTTTCAGATCATTCTATGCATTTATCAAAAACCCAAGGATTACAAGCAAAGGCTTTAATACTTCAGCAATATTCGGCTTTCTGCTTACACTCGAGGAAGTGCTTCAGAAGCAGAACCCCACACATATTGCAGTGGTGTTTGACACTCCTGCCCCTACTTTCCGACACGAGATGTTCAGTGAGTACAAGGCAACAAGGGACGAGACCCCCGAAGACATCAAGAAAGCTGTCCCTTACATTAGAAGGCTGCTTGAAGCATACCGTATTCCTGCCATTGAATATCCGGGATTCGAAGCTGACGACATAATAGGAACCCTTGCAAAAAAAGCATCGGCACGAGGTTTTACAACTTTCATGATGACTCCTGACAAGGATTTTGCACAGCTGGTCGGAGATGGTGTTTTTATGTTCAAACCTTCGCGAAGCGGAAATGAGTCGGTTATATGGGGAGAGGAAGAAGTGAAGCGGGAGTTTCGTGTCAGCCGGCCTGATCAGGTGATAGACATCCTGGCTCTTATGGGCGACTCTTCAGACAATATCCCCGGGGCTCCTGGTGTTGGTCCCAAGACGGCAATGAAGCTGGTTGAAGAATATGGCAGTGCTGAAGAGGTTATAAAAAACAGTAGCAGACTTAAGGGTAAACTGAGCGAAATTATAGGGAGCAACAGTGACAAGATTATGCTTTCAAAGAAACTTGCCACGATAGAACTAAATGTCCCCGTTGAGTTTGATGAAAGGGACCTTGAGAAGAAAGACCCTGACAATGAAAAACTTATTAGTCTGTTTGAGGAGCTCGAGTTCAGAACCGTGGCTGCCAGGATTACGGGGAGCACTGATAAAAAGGCTGATGACATCCGGCGAAAAACTGATTCGCGCGATCAGGCCGCTGATTCGATGCAGGGAACATTGTTCGGACAGGAAGAGACGGCACCACAGCCCTCCTCCCTTAAGTCAATTGACTCGGTTGAACATGACTATCGCCTTCTTATAAACGAAGAAGAGATAAGGGAATTTGTAAAAAAAGCTTCTGCCCTGAAGGAGGTCTGTTTCGATACAGAAACCACAGGACTGGATGCTTTGACTTCAGAGCTGGTGGCCCTTGCCTTTTCGTGGGAAAAAGGTTCGGGCTATATGATACGCTTTCCTGAATCGCGGGATGAAACCATGCAACTGCTTGAACTGGTCAGACCTCTTTTTGAGGACCCGGGTATAGTAAAGACGGGACAGAACCTTAAGTTTGATATACAGGTACTTGCAGGTTATGGAATCAGTGTCAGGGGAAATCTGTTCGACACTATGATTGCCCATTATCTTCTTGAACCAGATATGAGGCATAACATGAACTTACTTGCAGAGACCTATCTGTCATACTCACCTGTACATATTGAATCGCTTATAGGTGGCAAGGGAATCAGCCAGAAGACCATGAGATCGGTTCCTGATGACCAGCTAAGGGAATATGCAGTTGAAGACGCCGACGTAACAATGCAGCTTGCAACTGTTTTCAGACCACGGCTCCTGGCAGGGGAACTTATGGGGCTTGCCGAAACGATTGAAATGCCTCTGATCAGGGTTTTGGCTTCAATGGAGAGAAATGGTGTGAAGCTGAATCAGGAAGATCTGAAATCAATAGCTTCCCAGCTCAGGGAAGACATTATCTCTCTGGAACAGGAGATCTATACCCTGGCAGGAACTGAATTCAATATCTCATCCCCGAAACAACTGGGTGATATCCTTTTTGTGAGGATGAAACTTGATGATAACGCAAGGAAGACCAGGACAAAACAGTTTGTCACCAATGAAGAGATTCTCAGCAGACTTACAGCGAAACATCCCATTGTGGGGAAAGTACTTGAATACAGGGGACTGAAAAAGCTCCTGTCGACCTATGTTGAGACACTTCCCCAGCTTATAAACAAGGAGACGGGGAGGATACACACCTCTTTTAATCAGGCAGTTGCTTCGACCGGAAGACTGAGTTCAAATAATCCCAACCTCCAGAATATCCCGGTAAGGGATGAAAGGGGAAGGGAAATAAGAAAAGCTTTTGTTCCTGAAGAAGGTAAGATATTCTTTGCTGCTGATTATTCCCAGATCGAACTTAGACTGATGGCACATCTCAGCGGTGACGAGGGAATGATAAACGATTTCAGATCGGGTCACGATATTCACTCAGCAACGGCATCGAAGATCTTTGGAGTTGGTATTGACCAGGTCACAAGGGAGATGAGAAGCAGGGCAAAAACAGCCAACTTCGGTATTATTTACGGGATATCGTCGTTTGGACTATCTGAAAGACTTACCATTGGCAGGAAAGAAGCAAAAGAACTGATCGACGGATACTTTGCATCCTATCCGGGCGTAAGGATTTATATGGATGAAAGTATAAGGAAGGCCAGGGAAAAGGGCTATGTGACAACTATGTTCGGCAGGAGGAGATATCTGCGCGATATTCTCTCACGAAACCAGGTTGTAAGGGGAAATGCCGAAAGGAACGCTATCAATGCCCCTATTCAGGGAAGCGCGGCAGACATCATAAAAATAGCCATGGTGAGAATTGATGAAAGACTCTCAGATGAAAACTTTTCTTCAAAGATGATTCTTCAGGTTCACGACGAACTTATTTTTGAAGTGCCTCCTGCTGAGCTGGAGAGGCTGAAGGAAATGGTTATCTTCGAAATGACAAATGCTGCTTCTCTCGAGGTTCCTCTTAAGGTCGACTGGGGTACTGGAAGCAACTGGCTTGAAGCAAAATAACGTGGAATGGGGATAGATGTTCTTTTTTTCGGAGTCCTGGCCGATGTTACAGGTACATGCATAAAGCACTACTCTGGTGTCGGGTCATTTGATGATCTGTTGCACAGGGTAATGGATGATTTTCCTGAAGTAATACATTACAATTTCAGAATATCCCTGAACAATGAAATCATAACCGGATCTCCCGCCCTCAGCGACGGAGATGAGGTGGCTTACATACCTCCTTTCGGGGGTGGATAATCATAGAAGCGATTTAACGGCAGGTCAGCTGAATCAGATCATCACCATGCCAGGCAACAACTCTCCGGAAAGTCTAACAATACCCGAACCGGGCCGGACTGCCATTTTCAGGGGTACCTGTTTCCCCTGAAGAACCGATCTGTATTCCTCGGGATTGTTGAGTACCTCAAGAGCCCTGTTTACCTGCTGATCCTTATTTATTGTCCAGGCAATAGCCCCTTCTTCATAAAAATAACGGCTTATTATCTCATCTTCGAGCAGCCCGGTGATTTCCTGCCTGAAAGCATTAAGGTCCTGTCCGAGGGTATGCGCAAGTTCAACCTGAAGCTTTTCAAAAGACTCACTGTGGAGCTCGTAGTATTTCTCACGCTTTGCAACATTTATAAGCTCGTTAAGCGACTCTTCAGTTGAGGTCCTGTAACTGAAGTTCTTTGATATAAGGAAGTCTTTGAACTGATCGTAGTCAGCATCAGTGAATCTGAAATCAGCAGGACTTTTAAGGTCGGGATGAGACCAGAAGTACCGGGTGGCGAAGTCAAAGATGAAGTATCTGAGATACAGTTCAGTGGATATCTGGCTAAGAGGCTCGGGATCGACAGTATAATCGGGTGTTATTCCACCACCATCCCTTACAAGCCTGCCATTCCTGGTTTTAAATTCAGTAATAATCGAGTCAGGTATATAACCTACACTGCCATCCTCATTTCTATGAGAAAAATCGAGGGCCTGGATGCATCTTCCGCTGGGGATATAATATTTGGCTGTGGTGACTTTAAGTTGTGTATTATAGCTTAGTGGACGGGTTATCTGAACCAGACCTTTACCATACGACCGCTGGCCAATAATGACCCCCCTGTCAAGGTCCTGAATGGCACCGGCGACAATTTCTGAAGCTGAGGCTGAGCTTCTGTTAATAATTACTGCAAGAGGTATGTTCTCGTCAACCGGAGCTCTTGTGGTTTTGAATGTCTCATCAAACTGCTTAACCTTTCCTTTTGTTGAAACTACATCATTGCCGGGTCCTACGAAGAGGTTGACTATCTCAACGGCTTCAGTAAGCAATCCTCCAGGGTTTCCCCTGAGGTCGAGGATGATCTGTGAAGGATTGTTGTTTTTTAGTGCAAGCAGGGCATTTTTAACATCTGCCGAACAGTCCTGGGTGAAATTGGTGAAACGTATATACCCTGTTTTTGAGTCTATCATTCCGTAGTATGGCACCGGAGGAACGGCAATCCTTTCCCTTTTCATGGGGAAGTCAGAATCTTCTCCGTTACGTTCAGCGGTGATAACGATAGGCGTTCCGGGGTTTCCCTTAAGTTTTTCACTTACCTCTTCAGTTGTAAGGCCCCGCAAAGAGACTCCGTCAACCTTTTTCAGGATGTCACCGGCCTTAAGTCCGGCCATGTCGGCAGGGAATCCTTTATAAACAACAGATATAACTGAATATTCCCCGCTTTTCCTTACGAGAGATCCTATACCACCGTATTTCCCGGTAGTCAAAAAGCTGAACTCATCTGCATCTGATTCGGGATAATAAACCGTATAGGGATCGAGGACCCTCAGCATATTGTCGATACCGCTTTTTATGACCTTATCGGGGTCTATTTCATCTACATAGAAGGTGTTAAGTTCTCTGAACAGGGTATAGAAGATATCCAGGTTTTTGGCAATCCTGAAATCCCTGGTTTCCTGGGTGGGCAGGAAACCCGTACTCAGAAGAAGGGTTGCCAGCAGTATCACACTGGCTGAAATATAGAGAGTGAGTCGCTTTTTCATAAGGATCAGAATTCAGTTTTGAAAGACGAAAATAGTAAGAATAATACTTAACAGAGCTGAATGATAATTATTTATGAGAATTTTAACATTTATAGCCGTTTCCTGAAGTAACCACTTCAAGCCTTTCAATAACTGCGTTAACGGCTTTTTCTATGACCTCATAAGGGGCTATTTCGTGGTTCATGTAAATCAGTACAAGGGTGATGCGGATTCCCCGGCTCTCAAGGGCAGAGTAGAGACGGGGTTTACCCAGCCTGTAAGCTTCCCTTATCCTTCTCTTGATAAGGTTCCTGTCGACGGCATGCCTGAAGTTCCTTTTGGGAACCGTGAACATAACCTGGACAGGAGAGGGAAGGGGATCAGGACATCCGAGCCATATTACCCTGAACAGCCCCGAATGAAAGGAATGACCGCTTTCAAAAAGTGCAGCAATTCTTTTGTGGCTGCATAGTCTTTCGTTTTTGTGAAATGTAAGCCGCGATCCGTTCATGTCGGTATCCGCGAACTATGACCATAGCTCGCAGTGTCTGTTTTAAGGGAGTTTAGCTTTCCGGGCAACTATTTGCAGTTCCTGTTGTATTCCTTAAGGAAGTTGTCAAGTGCCATTGTCATCGAAGGCGCCTGAGGGTTCGGAGCATTTATGTCGAGCCTCAGTCCTTCATTTTCAACTGCACAGGCAGTGGTAGGACCGAAGGCAGCAATCTTTATCTCACCCTGGACAAAAGAGGGAAAGTTTTCCTTAAGCGATTTGATTCCCGACGGACTGTAGAAAACCAGTATGTCGTAGTCAAAATCCCTGACATTGGTGAAATCGCTGCTTATGGTTTTATAAAATGTCCCAATGGTATAGCTGATACCGTTCTTGTCGAGAAGCTCGGGTATCTCAGCATTGTGAGGCTCTGATAGAGGAACAAGGAAGTTGTCTTCCTTATGCTTGATGATTACGTCTATAAGGTCCTGAAACTTGGCTTTGCCATGAAATATCTTCCGCTTCCTGTATACTATGTATTTCTGGAGATAAAAAGCCACATTCTCTGTAATACAGAAATATTTCATCGTGTCAGGAACCGATGTTCTCGTCTCATTACAGATCCTGAAGAAGTGATCAATACCTGTTTTGCTTGTAAATACAACTGCTGTAAAATCAAGGATATTGATTTTCTGTTGTCTGAAATCTTTAACCGGTACACCTTCAACCTGAACAAAGGGTTTGAAGTCAATCCTCAGGTTATACTTTTTTGCCAGCTCGAAATATGGAGATTTCGGATTGTTTGGTTCTGGCTGCGACACTAAGATCTTCCTTATTTTCAACACTTTTACAGATTAAGTTTTAATTTCTGAGCATACCTTCCACCCTAGACAAGGCTGGTAAGATACTTCCAAAAAACCAGGACAGGCAGAATTTCCAGGGCACAAAGGTATAAAATCAAATAGAAAGTTGAAACACTTCTTCTTATAAAAATAAAGAAGAGCCTGGTGGTTCTGATCATATAAAGAATTGCAAATGAAATAATACCGGAGGCAAGAAGCGCCCCGGGAGAAAGCAGTGTAGAGTAGGCAAGAAGGACGATAATAAAAAATAGAACAAGGGCAAGATAGTTATTCGAGTGGTAAATTGTTACAAGATGCTCATTGAAGATTTCTCTCTGTTCACTTACAAATGAGATTATGGAAATGACGAAATGTCGGATGAAAACAGCGGCCAGTAAGGCCAGCAATATAAGGAACCACAACAGCAGGGGTGCCATGCCGGGTATAAATCCGTAGTACTCTGTTGCGAAGTATATAAAAAGAGAAATTGTAACCAGGGAAATCAGGTTAAGTATAAGGGTGTGCCAGCGGAAAAGGATCCCTGTATCCCTCGATGAGGGATCACCGATCCCTCTGAAGAGAAAAAAGGATGACAGACCCGTAAGAAGGTTCCTGCTTGTATTGCGGATGAAGCCAGCAGCAAGGGCGGTGAAGAAAATCAGAATGATGATCCAGTCGTTGCTGAAAAGGCTGTCGGGCAGTCTCTTCCCTTCCTTCAGATCCCTTATGACAACTGTTTCCCTCCTGTTCTCCCTGTGCAGCTGCCCGGCAACATACCAGGGTAGTTCGTTCCTGAATGCAGGAGATAGGAAGGCGGAATAGCTTGATGAGTCGCTGAATGTAATGTCGGCAACTATGTTTCGTGAGCATAACGCCGTGGTATCAGACACGGTATCTTCAGAAGTGACCTCTGATATTGCTGTAGATGCTTTTCTGGTTTTCCGGGGTGCGGGCTCAACAACCGAATCAAGATGCCTGTCGATGTTCCTGAATACAGAATCGTTGATAAGAGTCTGGGTGTTGATGCGGACAACAAGACCTGGTTTAATACTATCCTGTATGTCTGAGCCCGATATCATAAGCAGAGTGCTTTAAAAAGCACAAAAATAATGATAAAAAGGAGAAATGCCCTGAAATCAGGATAATAAGGAGAGGTCAGAAATATTCATTACTGGTTCCCGAGATATCCGCAAGTATATTGTTGGCAAGTCTGCTGGCTCCAATCCTGAAGAGCTTGTTCCCTGTCCATTCCTCTCCAAGACAGAAATTTATAATCTGGAAATAATTAACTGCCTGGGCGGTTGTTGAGATTCCGCCTGCAGCTTTGAAGCCTACTTTTATACCCGTTTCAGCGTAAAAATCAGAAATGGCCATACACATGACATAGGCGGCTTCGGGAGTCGCAGAAACAGAGGTTTTACCTGTTGAGGTCTTTATGAAATCGGCCCCTGCATCCATAGCAATCATCGATGCCTTGAATATATTTTCGTAGTCACCCAGAAGTCCCGACTCGACAATCACCTTAAGATGCCTGTCGCCAATAGCTTCCTTGATCTGGCTTATCTCCTCGGCAACTATCGCATAGTCTTTTCCAAGAAAAGCACCAACGGGTATGACTATATCGATCTCATCAGCACCTGCTTCGGCTGCCATCTTGCACTCGGTGACCTTTATGCTTCTGAAAGTCTGTGATGAGGGAAACGATCCAGCCACAGAAGCTATCTTTACATTCCTTGCAGTGAGCTTCTCCTTAACAACCGGAACAAAATTGGGATATACACAGATTGCTGCAACATTTGGAATATTGGAGAACCTGCCTGAGAAACTGTTGACCTTTCCTGTCAGATGCAGGATGTTGCTCTTGTTGTCAGTGGTATTGAGGCTCGTCAGGTCAATTGAATTCAGTATGTTCATTAACAAACGCTTATCTGGAACATCCTGTGTGGCGGAGGCAACCTTTTTGAGGCCTTTTCTGACCTCATTCTCGGATGGGCAAAGTTTGATAAGTTTTTGATAAAGCTTGGTCATTATGATATAAGGTTATAGTTTATTGGTTAAAAGGGTAACAAAAAAGAACGGGTTCAATATAATGCTTTTTGTTTTCAAAATCATTCCAAAAATATTTTTTAAAACCAAAGCCTTAACAACCGGGTTTTCAGCCGATGGTTATTTAGCCCCGGCAGGCCTGTTGTTACGGGCCAGAGATGCAAAGATCCCCAGAACTGACAGTCCGGAGAATATTACAAAACCTGTCCTCATGGCTGAGATAAGTCCGGGATAGGTATCGGGATTTATTGTATCCTTGCCTATGAAAAGTGAAATCAGCATCATAGCAATACCCATGCTAAGCATTTGTCCAATCATCCTCATAGTCCCTACCACACCCGAAGCCACTCCCAGGTAGCGCTTTTCTACCGAACTCATGATGGCATTTGAATTGGGCGAGGAGAAAAGACCAAAGCCAATACCCATTATAAGCAGAAGGATGACAATTGTGTAAACAGGAGTTGAAGGGGTGATGAAACATAACATGATAAGTCCTGATGCCGTTAGTGCCATTCCGGCTGAGGCAATGACCCCGGGATTTATTTTATCTGATAACCTTCCGGCCAGAGGCGAGAGCAAAGTCATAGCCACAGGCTGGGATATCATGATAAGTCCGGCACTTCTGGCATCAAAATCCTTGAGGTACTGAAGGTAAAGACTTATAAAAAAGCTTGTTGCACTGGTAGCCGAATAGTGGATCAGGGCCGCTATACCCGAAAAGGCAAAAACCCTGTTGCGGAGTATAAGCCTGATATCGAAGACAGGGTTTGACGATTTCTTCTCGAACAACAGAAACCCCACAGTTGTCACTAATCCGAAGCCAAGGAAGATCCAGCCTCTTACTTCAGGGAGAAGAGAAAAACCATACATCAGGCCGAAGAGAGATACTCCGTAAATAATTGATCCTTTCCAGTCGAAAGCCTCGCCACGCGAATCAGCCCATTCAGTCTTAATCTTCTTCCTTATAAGGATAATGGAGATAATACCAAAAGGAACGAGAAAACCGAATATGCTTCTCCAACCGAGGTACTGTGTGAGCAGTCCTCCGATAACAGGTCCGCTTGAGAGTCCGAAATATACCGCTGTGATGTTGATTCCCATTGCTCTTCCCCTCTCACCGACACTGAACACCGAGGTTATAATAGCCATGCTGGTACCAAAGATCATCGCTCCCGAGATACCCTGAACTATTCTCATAATAATCAGGTAGGTAAGGCTGGGGGAGAAGATTATAAGGAAGGAAGAGATGGTAAACAGAATGATCCCGGCTGAGAAGACTTTCTTTCTGCCAATGATATCGGCAAGCCTTCCGAAAGGAAGAAGGAAGATCGCTGAAGAGAGGATGAAGCTGCTTATAACCCAGCCAAGTCCTATGGCACTGGCACCAAGATCTTCACCGATTGCCGGCAAAGCCAGGTTGACAGCCGAACCCAGAAAAGGTGTAAGAAAAGCTGCAAAAGTAGCGACAAGCAGTACCGACTTTTTGAATGATTTTTCTTCATGACTCTCCCTATCCCCGCTTTCAGTTTTCATCTAACTCTTTATTAAATCATTACTCTTTCTCATGGGTATCAATAATGATGGTTACCGGTCCGTCATTCACAAGTTCAACCTTCATCATGGCCCCGAATTCACCCGTAGCTGTTTCCTTTCCTGTCAGTTGTGACAACATCTTTGTAAAGCTGTTGTACAAAGGGGTGGCTTTTTCGGGACCAGCGGCCCTGATGTAGGAGGGCCGGTTCCCTTTCTTTGTCTTTGCATGCAGAGTAAACTGGCTGACAACCAAAACGGAGCCCCGGATGTCGGTAACCGAAAGGTTCATTACACCTGAATCATCATCAAAGATCCTTAGCCTGGCAATCTTTCCGGCAAGCCAGCTTATATCTTCTTCGGTATCGTCTTCGCTGATGCCTGCAAGGATAAGAAGACCTTTTCCTATCGATGACACGGGCTTGCCGCCGATAGTGACTGAAGCCCTTTCCACCCGCTGTATTACGGCTCTCATTGGGTTTGTTTTAGTGTCCAAATATATGCAAACGGTTTTAAAACCTTATTAGAAGGTTTTGTATTATCTTTGCCCTCATCTGGGAATTTCATGGATTTTGTAACAATATTTGCTGTAGCCCTCGGCCTGTCATTTGACACTTTTGCTGTCTCTCTTTCTTACGGAGTGGTGAGAAACAGTATCGTGTTCAGGCAGGCCACAGGACTTGCACTTGTTTTTGCCTTTTTCCAGGCAGGATTGCTTGTTGCAGGCTATTTCCTCGGGTCACTAATAAGCGATGCCGTGAAGTCGGCCGACCACTGGATAGCACTTATGCTTCTTTCATTTCTTGGAATCAGGATGATAGCCGAAGGCTTAGGTAGAAAAGTAGATGACAGTCCAAGAGATTACAGCAAACCCATTGAACTTGTTACTGCTGCTGTCGGCACCAGCATCGATGCATTTGCCGTGGGAATAAGCTTTGCCTTTCTGGAGATGAATATATGGCTATCGGGCATAATGACCGGGGCTGTAACTTTTATTGCCTCTATGACAGCAATAAGGATAGGAAAGTCGGCAGGAAGCAGACTGGGGAAATGTGCTGAAGTGATAGGCGGATTGATCCTGGTTGCTATCGGTATCAAGATCTTTCTTGAACATCTTCTTTCAGGGGGGTGAAAAACAAATATAACGGCTTCATTGTAAAGGAGGAGATTCCAATAATATCAGATCCGGTTACTTTTCATTTAAACGGAACCATCTGCCTTTCCCTGTCTGAGAATACTGCCATCTCTGTATATCCTGCTTCTCTCAGGAGGGCATAGGCTTCATCGAAATACTGGGCCACCCTTGATGGCATATGGGCATCGGAGTTGACACAGACCGGAACACCCTCTTCCCTGAAGATATGCAGAAAGCGGCGGTCGGGGTAGAAATCGGCAAGGGCCTTGTTTCTTCCGTTGGTGTTGAGTTCAAAAGCCACGTCGTGTTCTTTCATCTTTTCAGCCAGCTTTCTGTAAAGTGATTCTTTCCCCTCAGGCTTCATGTAACCGTAGATACGAATCAGATCAAAATGGGCCATAATATCAAAAAGCCCTGAGGCAACGGCCGCAGAAACCTTGTCAAAATAAGCACTGAAAAGAAGATCCGGATCTTTATCATGGTAGAAACCGGGACCAAGATCAACACTCTCATTACCCATATAGTGTACCGATCCAATAACATAATCGAGGCGTGAACCGTCAATAAAAGATCTTATCTCATCCTCCTTACCTTCGAAATAATCAACTTCCAGACCGGTTTTAACCTTAATCCCCCGGGCCTTTTCCTTTAGCATTTTTATGTGGCTCATGTAAGTGGGCAGAAGTGAAGGATCCATACTCCACGAAGCCGGCTCGCTGTGAAGGGTCAGATGTTCTGAAAATCCAATCTCATCAAGGTTTGCAGCTATCGCCGCCGTGAGATATTCTTCGGGTCGGGCCCGTCCGTCACTGTAAACGGTATGCATGTGATAGTCTGTTCTGTAAATCATAATCTTACCCTTTGACTGTCTGGCAGGTGCGGTAACTGCAATATAGAGTTATTTAAGCAACAAAAAAAAGGTGAAAGTGGTAAAATCAGAATTGAAAAATTTAAATTTGTAAAAAGCCGTGATGATGATAAATAAACAGCGTTACTGTATTTGTGAGAACTGTGAATTCAGAGAGGTCGTATTTTCAAGTCTTGAAGAGGAGGCTGTGACAGAACTCTGCGAAAACAAGATGGAACAATCGTTCAGAAAGGGAGAAGTCATCAATCATGAAGGGGAGAGGATCACTGATTTCAAATATCTGCGCTCGGGACTTGTAAAACTCTATAGCAGCGCTGAAAACGGGGAGGAACAGATAATCACCATTACCAGGCCTTTTGAATTCGTAAGTAATATGAGCATCTTTTCAAGCGACAAATATCTTTATTCCGTTTCGGCTCTCGAGGATTCTGTTGTCTGTGCCGTGAAACTCGATTTCATAAAGAACCTCTTCCTTAAAAACGGACACTTTGCAATGAACCTCCTTTCAAAGGTATCGATGATAAATGAAAAGATCATTACCCAGACACTCGACCTGCGGCAGAAAAACCTTGCAGGTCGTGTGGCATATGTGCTACTTTACTTCTCAGAGGATATATACAGGTCAAAGGTATTTGACCTCCCTGTTTCAAGGAAGGAGATAGCCGATTATATAGCAATGAGTACAGCTAATGTCATCCGGACACTCTCTGATTTCAGGAGGGAAGGTCTTATAAGAGTCTTCAGCAAGACTATTGAAATAGTAGATGTAGAAAAACTTAAGTTGATCTCTAAAAGAGGCTGATAATTAGATTATAAAGCCATTCTTCATCTTCGTTGAGGCTACTCACCATAACCAGTTCTTCGCCTCCTTTTTCTTTAAATAGATTTTTATATTCGTCATCAATTTCTACAATGGTCTCGAGGCAGTCGGCCACGAAAGAGGGAGCTGTGATAAGAACTCTTTTCTTCCCCGATGCTGCAAGTTCTTCAAGCAGCCCGGCTGTAAAAGGGCCTAACCATTTCCCCGACATACCCGATTGAAAAGCTGTTGAATAGCTTCCTTCGGGCAGGTTCATCCTGGCGGCCAGTATCCTGGTTGTTTCGTAACAGCAGGCTTTGTAACAGTATTTTCCATGATTCGGCATAGACGATGAACAGGTGCACGATTGTTCGTCATGGCCGGGATGCGTTTTCTTTATATGCGAAAGGGGCAGGCTGTGGTATGAGAACAGAATATGATCGTAACTGAGGGGGTCATATGATGAAATACGGGCGGCAAAAGCATCTGAGAAGGCCCGGCTGGCATAGAACTGTTCGATGAACCTTATCTCAGGCAGGCCTACCAATCCCTTTTTAATTTTTTCGACATGCCTTTTTACCGAACCGGTAGTCGATGAGGCATATTGAGGGAACAACGGAATTATGTATACTGTGCTGAACGATCCTTTTCTTACCTTATCCATTACCATACTAAGTGAAGGATTGCCGTAACGCATGGCTCCCATGACCTGGAAACCGTCTCCCAGTCTTTCCCCCAGCCTTCTGACAACTGCCTCCATTGAAGTCCTTAGCGGTGATCCCTGTTCATTCCACAGAAGACTGTATTTCTCAGCGGAACGTGTGGCCCTGAAAGGAACTATGATAAGATTTACAAGTATCTTTCGCAGGAGCCAGGGAAGATCTATTACCATCGGATCGCTGAGAAACTCCCTGAGAAAGCGGCGTACATCACTTACCGAAGGAGAATCAGGGGTACCGGTGTTGACAAGAATTACTGCCTTTTTCATCCGTTTATAATTTTTGTTTTATGTCCTGACAGACTCCCGCCTGAGGCCCGACAAGTCGTCCCGCTACGCTGAAGACCCCGCATATCTGAAAATTATAATGAGTGTCCGTGCAGTCGGTACAATACATGTTACATCTGATTTACATGTTAACTAAACGAATCGGCTATCGTCCTGGCCTGCCTTACCCTGTCGGCCATTCCTATTCCGTCGCGTATATTGCCGGCAAGGATAAGACCCGGGAAGAGTTTCTCCGCTTCAGCAATGGCTTTAAGTTTAAGGCCTGATCCTTTCCCGTATTGAGGGATGGCATGACTGTAACGTTTTACCCTGATCAGGTCCGGCTCTCCCCTGGCTCCCAGTGTCTTTTCTATCTCTCCGGTGGCAATTGAGGCAATTTCATCATCGGATCTGTCCATAAGATACCTCTTTTTTGTTCCTCCCATAAAGACCGACATCAGCGCTCCTCCTTCAGGCGCCCTGCCTTTGAAGATGGCAGAGGGGAACAGGATGCCCAGGATGTCCCTTTCCTCCCGGGTCGGGACCAGGCCGCCAAAGGCATCCAGCTTCTGTCCCTTCCATTTGTGGTAACCTGCCGAAACCTGAATGACGGGAGCATAATCCAGTATTCTTATATTTTCTGTCATATCTTCAGGTATGAAAGGGAAAAGTGAAGCTAATTCAAAGGCCCCTACAGTGCTTACAACACTCCTGGCTGTCACTTTGCATCTGGTGTTCCGGGCGTCTGAAAATGAAAGTGAGTAGCTTCCCGGCTCTGCCTTCACTACAGCATCCCGGCAAGAGGTAAGAATGTTCCCTTTTCCTATTTTTTCTGTCAGGGCCGCCACCATGGTCCCCAGTCCTCCTTCTGCTGAAAACACCTCTTTAGTGACGTTTTTATATGCCGGATCGGAGGGCTCAGTTTTTTTTACTATGGCTCCACGGATGAAACTTCCGTATTTCTGTTCAAGGGCATAAAGCTTTGGAAGGGCATATCTGGTTACCAGTTTATGCGGATCACCGGCATAGATGCCCGATATAAAAGGATCGACGGCATAGTCGAGGTAGCTTTTCCCCATTCTTCTTATAACAAGGGAGGCCAGACTCTCATCTTCATCGGTTCCCCGGCTCCTGAACGGCTCCCCGAGTATTCTGAGTTTGTCTCCAAAGGTAAAGAGAGGAGTGCCTATGGCCGAAATCAACCCTGAAGGCAGTGGCGTCCACCTGCCGTTTTTAAGGATATATCTTTTACCGGCTCCTGATCCTGCTTTTTCGACAATACATTCGGGAGAAAGTTCTTCAAAGAGATCCACTATTTCGGGTGTTGAAAGAACTCCGGTGTTAGGGCCTGTCTCGTAGACAAAGCCATCTTCTTCTGCGGTACCGATAACCCCGCCCGGTTCATCCTTTTTTTCGATTATGACAAAGTCCCGGCCCTTCTTTTTAAGGTAGTATCCGATTGTCAGTCCTGTGAGGCCTGCCCCGAGAATCACTATCTCCCTGGTACTTTTAATTGTTTCAGACATTTCTTGAATAGTTTTGTTTTCTGTCATTCAGTTCATGGTCGAAGACCGAAGCTATATTCCTTATAAAGAACCCTCCGTTATCACTTACTTCAATGCTGTCGCCACTGTAAACAAGCAAACCATCGGCCTCCATCTCACTTAACTTTTCCCGGGCCTGTTCCAGGAGCTTGTGGAGTGACCCTTCAGGCAGGCCGTTCCTTATATATAAATCATTAAAATTTACATACTTATTGCACATCAGCTCTGTTATAACTTCACGTATCATTATTTCCTCCGTGTTCAACCTGTATCCTCTTTCAACAGGCAGCCGGTCCTCAGCCGTATACATCAGATATTCGTTCAGATCCTTTGTATTCTGGGAGTATCCCATTTCAAGCTGACTTATGGCGGTAACCCCAAAAGCATATACCTGCCCTGTGGTCTTTCTTGTACAGTATCCCTGGAAGTTCCTGTGCAGTTCATGGTCAGAGAATGCCCTGAACAGATCATCTTCAGGCAACACGAAGTGGTCGAGTCCGATTTGTCTGTAGCCTTCACCTGTAAGGAAATCGTGAGCTGACAGGAACATTTTCATTTTCTCGCCTGCTTCAGGCAGACCTTTTTTAGCAAGGATCTGCTGATGCTTTTTAAGCCAGGGTACATGGGCATAGGAGAAGGTGACTATCCTGTCGGGTCTGATGGCTGCTGCCTTAGCCATTGTATTGCTGAACGACCCGACTGTCTGACCTGGAAGGCCATAGATAAAATCGAAGTTTATGCTGATGCTTGTGTCGTATTCTTTAATAAGTGCTGTTAGGCTTTCCAGTTCCTGACCAGCCGGGTCACGGTTGAGATCCCTCAGAATGCGGCTGTCAAAATCCTGGACTCCGAAGCTGAAACGGTTGAAACCTGCCCTTAAAAGGCCGGATATATATACCTCATCAGTATATGCCGGATTACATTCAATGGCTATCTCGGGTTTCTCAACAGTACTGAACTGTGACAGGACAAGGTCGTTAAGCCGGCTTATGGTATCCGGGTCGAGGATGTCAGGCGATCCTCCCCCGTAATGGATCTGGGATATACGGCGGTTTTTGTCAAGCATTCCGGTCACAAGCCTTATTTCCTTTTCAAGGGCTTTTAAATATGGAGCCACCATTTCGCCTTTGCCGCGGGGCATGGTGTTGCAGCCGCAGTAATGACATATCTTTCTGCAGAAAGGGATATGGATATATATTGCTATGTTATCCGGACGGCCATGGTTTGAGTCCTCAATAAGCCTCTGGTAATCCTCTTTGGAAAAGAGCTCAGAGAATCTGTTGGCCGGCGGATAGCTTGTATAGCGGGGTACTGGATAGTTGTATTTAAGAAGAAGTTCCTCAGGAATTTTCATAAAGTTTCTGTGATTTCAAGGTCAGTGAGAGTATCATGACAGTAAAGAGGCACATAAGGGCCTCAAATCCGAAGAAGTTGCGGTAACCGATCATATCACCCAGCTTTCCGCTTGCCACGGCTGTGATAAGACTGCTCAGGTGTGTAATTACTATCTGTATTGTGAAATCGGTACCTTCCCGTCCTTTTCTTACAATATCCATCGAGGTGGTATAAATTGCCACTGTCGACAAGCCATAGGCAGCCCAGAGCATGCCTGTGCCTATATACAGGTGTGTCAGTCCGGGATTTCCCCCAGAGATGAACCAGAACCATGCTGCTGCCATGAAACCGGCAAGGGGGAACAGATACATGGAGAGGCGCCTGCCGACCTTTTTTATTATAAAACCTCCGGCAAAGGACGACAAGGCCGCTACAGAGGTACCGAATATGCCCGATATGAATCCGATCTCCTTAACATTGTATCCCAGATCAACAAGGAAGGGTTTAAGAAGGGTAAGGATCCCTATTATCCCTGAGTAGTAAAAGACAAGAATAAGCACCCTGCCGGTTTTCCCCTGTCCCCGGAAGAAGTCAGCTATTTCTTTCATGCTGACCTTTGTCCGGGGAACATCAGGCAGGGGAGAGTCACGTTTGTAAAGCAGCAGCGGGATGATGGCGAAAATTACAAAGAGAGAAAGAAGGGCCAGTAGGATGTCCCATCCGAAATAGTAGTACGCGATGAGCAGTACACCCGTTCCGAACAGGGTACCGGTAAAACTACCGGCTGACTGGACACTGTTACCAAGACTTCTTTCACCCGGAGAAAGCTGGAAGATGGCAAAGATATCAACGGCAATATCCTGGGTGGCTGAAGCCATAAAGGCTATTATCATAAGTATCACAATGAGCCTGAAGTCGGTCTGAAGATCGAGGAACCCTATGCTGAGTATCACGGCTGCATAAAAGAGTTCAGAGAAAATTATCCATCGCCTCAGCTGTCCCGGCCTTCCTGAATGGCTGTCGATGATCGGGGCCCAGAGGAACTTAAAGATCCAGGGGAGCTTAACAAGCTGAAGCAGACCTATCGACTGCAGAGAGTAATTCTCCTGTCGCATTATAACGGGTACCACGGTCGAAAAGAAGCTCATGGGGATTGACTGTGCCACATACAGGCTGAAGAGCACCGGGAATTTAGTCCAGTTTTTATCTCCCATGAAATCAGAAATTTGCAGAAAGGTTAATACCGGTCTGGAAGGGTCTGCCTGTTTGCACATACCTGTTCCCAAGTGCCTCGAAGAAGAAAGAGGAGTATTCTGTATTCATAAGGTTCTTTGCCCAGATGTCGAGCTGAAAGTCACCCTTTATAAGGGAAACCTTCAGATCGGTAATGCCGTAGTAAGGCTGACTGTAAGTGTTTTCTTCATTCCAGTATATGGAGCCTGTGCCTCTGTAGCGTGCATTGATCCTTATCTTTTCAAGAGGACGGAAGCCGGTTATAAAAATTGTTTTTGCGGCACCTAGGGCTATTGTGTTCCTGGGTACATAAGGAAGCCGGTTCCCGTTGTAGTCGGTGCTTTCGTTCAAAACATAGGAGATGAACCGTGCATCCGTAAGACCATAGGCAAGATCGAATTCAAAACCCCTCAGGGGAGCTGTTCCGAGCGAGACCTCGACACCCCTGCTTACTGAATGACCGGCATTTTTAAGCATCGAGCCCCTGCCGCTGGGTACAGTCTGGTAAATCTGCTGGTTTTTCCAGTTTATATAGAAAA
The DNA here is from genome assembly GCA_964642615.1 of uncultured Rikenellaceae bacterium. Lineage (GTDB taxonomy): Bacteria > Bacteroidota > Bacteroidia > Bacteroidales > VadinHA17 > LD21. The sequence goes on from CAZXSW010000011.1 coordinate 47,818, forward strand.
CTGCCAGGTCGGCATGGAGTTTTTTTTCTGAAAATGAACTTTTTATTCCGGCTTCATAGTTCCAGCTGAATTCGGGAGAAAAAGTAAGATCTTCGGGTCTTTCAAACGTGGAATTGAAACCACCGGTCTTGTAACCCCTTGCTATCACAGCATAGAAATCAGTATTTGCTGTTCTGTAGTTAATCGCAAAGCGGGGGATGATCTCCAGCGACCTGAGGGAGGGATAAAGGGTGTCTGACACTACTGAGTAATTCCCATTAAAGGTTCTGTCGTAGAAATATCCCAGTCTGTCATTTTCAGTGTCAACCCTCAAGCCGGCTGTAAGGGTCAGGTTTCTGAAAATGAAATCAGATAGTGATGACTGGTGAAAAAGGGCCGCCCCTGAAATTGAATGGTCGTATTCCTTAAGGTAGTCCATCTTCTGAGCCCATGCATCAACACCCACTCCGTTGTCAAAGGCCTGATAGAAGCCATAGGCACCGAACAGCCAGTTATATTTCCTGCTGCCCGATGACCGGGCAATTATTTCCTGCGATAACATGTGCTGTTTTTGCGTCTGGGCAACAAAAAACAGCGAATCAACGGTGAAGTCCTGGTCAATATTCTGGATGTCGTCGAGATACTGGTAGGAACTGGTTGAGGTCACTTCAAAACTTCCGTGGTTATACCTTACAAGCAAGGCATCCGAAAAAAGTACTCTGTCATATGAGCTGTACTGATTGTAGTTGATCTTTTCGGGAGTTTTTGTCGAGTCATTGAAAATGGCGTATGGATAACCACCCTGATAGCTCATTTCAAGTCCGGCAATATTTTCAATTGTCAGCTTTTCAGAAGCTTCGACAATGATCCTGTTCCTTATCCCGTATGAATTAAGCCTGTCGACTTGTTTTCCGGTGAATTCGTTTGTATAGAAGCCATCATTATGAAGATAATTGACAGCTAGGGAGAAAGAGGTTTTCTTTCCTAGTTTCCCGTAATATCCTGCACCGGTACTTACTGTGCCGTAACTCCCTGCGGAGATGTTGAGCCGGGTCCCCGAATAGTCTACCGGCGAGAGGGTAACGATGTTTATTATTCCTCCCATCGTATTCCTGCCGAAAAGGGTCCCCTGAGGTCCCCTTAGAATCTCAATCTTCTTTATATCGAAAAAGTCAAAACCGAAAGCGGCTTTTTCAAAGTAGGGTACATAGTCGACATATAACCCCACTGAGGGCGAATTTATACGTGAGCCTATGCCCCTGATGTAAACAGGAGAGGTCAGCTTCGACCCATATTCAGGCATGAAGAAGTTGGCCGCCGTCGCTGTTACAGAGCTGAGCGTACGGATCTCATTGTCGTACAGATCAGCCGACGACATCACTGATACTGAAGCCGGAATGGACCTGTATGTTACGTTATCCTTGGAAGCTTTTATTACAACTTCCCTGAGCTCCACCTGGTCGAGATACATCGAATCGGCATGAAGATCATAATTCTGGGCGATGATCTCAGCTGATAAAAATGATAGTATTATATATGTTAGAAAATGGTATTTCTTCATTGAAAAATAGTTTTATCCTCCTCTGCAGGAACGATTTATAATGATGTTATAAAGTACAGATTCATAACTCCCCTTGTTGCGGATCCAACATGTGCTACTGTAAGGCGGAAGGATGATCCTTCCCGTTTAAGAGGGAGTTGCCTGCCTGTCTCCCGACCTGGGGAAACTGTTAAATCTGAAATAGGCAGGGAGGAGGCCGGCAGAAGAGGCCGGATGACCTAAGTGAAAGCGGGGGGTTGTCTTCTTCAGACGGCCTTATAGTTGCTTTAAAAAGGCGGAATACCATTATGTCTTTTAAACCGTAAGGACCTTCAGCCTGATCGCCCGCATCACCTGCATTTCCAATGCTCAGGTGCAGGGCATT
>CAZXSW010000012.1:0-43557 GCA_964642615.1 uncultured Rikenellaceae bacterium
ATATAAAATGTTTCAGTGTTCCAGTGTTTCAGAGTTCCAGTGTTCCAGTGTTCCAATGTTTCAATGTTTCAGTGTTTCAGTGTTTCAGTGTTCAAGAGCGAAAAGATAAAAGACAAAAGACAAAAGTCACAAGTAAGAACATATAAAATGTTTCAGTGTTCCAGTGTTTCAGAGTTCCAGTGTTCCAGTGTTCCAGTGTTCCAGTGTTCCAGTGTTTCAGTGTTTCAGTGTTTCAGTGTTCAAGAGTGAAAAGATAAAAGACAAAAGACAAAAGTCACAAGTAAGAACATATAAAATGTTTCAGAGTTCCAGTGTTTCAATGTTTCAGTGTTTCAGTGTTTCCATGTTTCCATGTTGCAATTTTCCAGAGAGAAAGCTTAGCTCGTCGATTTGTATTGTTTGCCTTAGGCGAGCTTGGCTTTGCCTCGGTTCTTTTATCTTTTTTTCCCTGCTATCATCTATGCTCTTCCAATCATCCAGACCCTTACTTTTTACTTTTTTCTTTTCACTTTTTTCTTTTTTCTTTTTTCTTTTTTCTTTTTTCTTTTGTCTTTTGTCTTTTATCTTTTGTCTTTGTTCTTTGTTCTTTTGTCTTTTGTCTTTTGTCTTTTGTCTTTTGTCTTTTTAATCTTCGTTCCAGTCTATTAATTTACTCATAATTTTCATATCCCCTGCCCGCGATTCATTAAACTTTCACTCTAACCCCTCTGCCCCAATGTCGAGCAGGTTCTGCAGGATCATTTCTTTTATCTCCGACAGTAATGCCCTGTTGTTCAATGAGTCTGTTTCAAGATACTCCTTTGTTTCCCTTGTTGAGAATGTATACTCTCCATTGTCGGTCATGTGGGTGTAAAAGAAGTCGGTTTCAGGGTTTGCTGCAATGAGAATAGTCATCACTCCCGGCATATCACCCAGGGGCTGCCTGTCTAAATGCGAGAGTGAGAATACTGCTTTTACCCTGGTACCTGATCCCTCATGCGATTCAATCTCAAGGTCTCCTCCCGCCATAAGGGCGTGATGCCTTAGCAGTGGCAGTCCCATTCCCACCTTCCTTGTTGTCCTTGTTGTAACAAAGGGGTCGGTAACCTTCGACAGGAGGTCGCCGGGAATACCCGAGCCGTTGTCTGTTATCTCAATGTCGTAGAGGTCCGATTCCTTCATCTCACGGATAATGATGCCGATTGTTGATGCACCGGCACGTATTGAGTTCTGGACCACATCGAGTATGTTGAGTGACAGGTTTATCATGGTATCATGGTTTTTCTGCCTTCAGCACCGGCCAGGGCCATCCTTATCTCGTCGAACGAAGCTTCCTCCATGGTAAAAAGGGTGAAGGCATCGCCTATATTTTCAGGATAATGGGCATCTGAGCCTGTAGTAACGGAATATGCTTCAGTGCCTGGATGTGAGGCCACAAACCCGCGTGGCCGGGTCCTGCGCGACACTTCAAGGGCATCGGCCTTCAGTCCCTCCGGCATGAACCCCAGCTGGCTGTAGATGCTGTTTCTCATCCTGTCGATATGTGCAGGGATGAAGATGCCACCGTTGAGACTGACAAAGGATCCCACTTCTTCCAGGGAGGCTTCCGTTGCACTGATTAGCAGTCGTTTCTCGACATATACTATCATCTCATCTTCATCGATAACAACCTGATCGCCAAAGATAAGCGGGTCGTTTTTTATATCGGGAAGCCTGCTGTCGAGGAAGTCCTGTAACAGATCAAGTTTATCTTCTTCAAAGAACGCGAGGCAATGAACCTCTTCTTTTGTTGTAACTTCAGCCCCCATAAGGGTGAAGATGCCTGATTTTGCAGCCAGCCGGCTTACCAGCCTGCAGTGACGGGTTGAGTTATGATCGGTTATGCCGATTATGTCTAAACCCTTCCTTGCTGCCTCAGAGACTATTGTTGCCGGGCTCATGCTCAGGTCACCACAGGGCGACAGGAGCGTATGGATGTGCAGATCGGCCCGGAAGTCCTTCATTCATTTTTTATTAAATCATACAAACGTCCTGCAACTGTATAAGTGTCGAGGGGAGTTGAGAGCAAAGGTATCTTCTCTTCGTCACTCTTTTTAATGCTGTCGCTGCCTGGTTTAAGTCCCCTTACAAGTATAATAGCCGAAACCTCTTTGAGTGAGGCTACTGCTATGATGTTCTGATGGGTCTGGAGCGTTATCCATACATTTCCTTCACGGGCGTTGCCCATGACATCGCTGAGAAGGTCGGAGACATAGCCTCCGGAGATCTCATTGTCAAGTCCTTCACTGCCGGATATCACTTCCAGTTCCAGCTTTGTTACAAGATCAGATATTTTCATCTTCAGCACCTATTTTATTACAGTTTTTTTCAAGTCTTTCCTTTCCCCATACATCTTCAGTTATCCTGTATGCTTTTTCCTGGCTCAGCAGGTTCTGGTTTATCATCTGCTGCTGCATAAAGATGCAGTGGGATATCTGGGCCTTTCCCTGGACAACGTCCTCGGCAAGGGTCTGGCAGTCGGGTGCACCGCATGCCCCGCAGTCGAAGCCGGGAAGGAAGCACATCAGCCTTCTCTTTCTCTCCATCTTCCTGAGAGCTGCCTGAATATCCTCATCGAGTTTTTCTATGGGGCGGGGTTCAATACTCCCGAGGTAGCTATGCTCCTTCAGCTTGCTGAAGGCTTCGGGAAGTTCTTTCTGGCTTCGTCCCTGGTAGGTGGCGGCCAGGTTCTTTAGTTTCTCGACTACAAGAAACCTGTTGGCATTTACAAGTATGCCTCCGGCACAACTCTCATCACAGGCCCTCAGCTCAAGAAAGTCTATCCCCCCGAGTTTTTCGTTCTCGACACTCTCGAGGATCTCGGATACATTGGCTATACCATCAATGGCAAGAGCCCTTTCGCTGCAGTGTGCCAGCTCTCCGCCTGTAAGACTCCACATTATTCCTTCGGGACCAAGCAGGTCGTCTGACTGAGGCAGATCGGTGTCATTTTTTCCGGCCCGGAGGAACTTCTGGATACGGTTATATAGCTGGTTCATATTAATAACCCCGTTGATCCCTGACTCATTTCCTCCTACCGGACTCTTTATGGCTGCTACTTTGGCCGCACATGGCGTTGCATAGAAGATTCCTATATCTTCAGGGGGAATACCTTCGGCCTTCAGTTTTTCCCTGTAGTACAGGGCCGACATGTCGATGGGAGGATTTACCTTCATGAGGTTGCCTACAAGCAGGGGATGTTTTACCTGGATGAGCCTGACAATGGCGGGACAGAATGAAGATATAAGCGGCCGGATGGGTTCAAGTCCTGAATATTCCCTGTAGGCTTCAAGAACCATCGACACGCTGTTCTCTACCTGATAGACATGGGTGAACCCTATTTCCTTAAGTGCCTTGTATATACCCGAGGGAATTGCCTTTTCTGAAAACTGACCTATAAGAACACTGGGGATGAGGATGACCCTCACCGAATAGTTGAAGATCATGTTCAGATCGTCGTGTTCGATCTGAATGGCTGAAACGGGACAGGCTTTGTAACAGTTGCCGCAGTCGACACATTTGCTGGCAATTATACGGGCTTTTCCCTTGCTGACCCTTATGGCTTTGGTGGGACATACTGACATACAATGGGTGCATCCGGTACAAAGCTCATTGTACACGGTCAACGCATGATGAAAGTCCTTATGTCTGTCAACCTGATTCATCAGCTTTCAGATATGTAATTAGTTCAACTTCTGTTCCGACTCCCGGTTCGCTTGTTATCTTCATGAAGTCGCTGTTCTTTTTCATGTTCGACAGTCCCATCCCTGCTCCGAATCCCATCTCCCTGACCTGCTGGGAAGCTGTTGAAAAACCTTCCTCCATGGCCCTGTCTATATCGGGGATACCCGGCCCCTTGTCGGTTATGAGTATCCTGATCCTGCTGCTGTCAATCTCAATCTCCACAACCCCTGACCATGCATGGGCGACAACATTAACCTCGCCTTCATAAAGAGCAATCACTATCCTCTTTGAAATGGCATGGTCGATGTTGAGCTGACGCAGAATCTTCTTTAACGAGCTTGCTGCGTTGCCTGCATTTACAAAATCACCACCGGCTATTTTCTGCCTGAACTGCATTCTTAAAATATTGGTTTGATCCCGGCCTTGAATAATTCACCCGAGATCCTGAACACTGAAAAAGGACTCTCAATAACCACCATCTCATTCTCCTTTGCCAGCGATATGATTTCATTGCTTAATTTCTTGTCGCGGGCGAAAACTATACAGTTGATATCCGACATCTCCGAAGTGCGAATGGCCTGAATGTTCGCCAGTCCCGTTATCAGAAGTATGTTCTCCTTCCTGACAGTCAGTACATCGCTCATCAGATCGGATGAAAAAGCATATTCAATCTCCGTCGATAACTTATCCTCGCAGCTCAGAACCTTTCCTTCAATTTTATCAACTATTTCTCTGATAGTCATGTTGTTGCCTCTATTCATCATTGTTTCTTAACCAATTATTCCAGGAATAGCGAGACAAATATAATACTTATCTGTGAATAAAATAACAATGTGAATAAAATAACACAATTTTATACTATTTCTAAATAGCATTCGTGATAAGGTTGATATAGAGGTCCGTGTTAGTGAAAGAACGTGCATCAGGATCGGGTTTGAATTGTTAAAAATTCTAAACGCGGGAGATGCTTGTAGTCTGACACCTTTCTGGGGTGGAGGCACTGACAAAGTAAGTCAAATTTTAACAACCGGGAGCTTACCTGTAAGGTGTTTATGGTTTCTTTCTGTTTTTAGTTATTTTTACAGCCATTACAAATTTTAACCTGTTTTCAGATATATGAAGAAATCCGGCTATTTGCTTTTTCTCTTCTCTGTCATAATACTTTTCATGGCTGAAGGAGATCTTACTGCCCAGCACGGAATGCGTGTTGATGATAAGGTAACGGTCACGGGATGGACCGATGATAATCACTACCTTCTCTGGATGCCTGACGGTAACGGTGGAGGACTTACCCATCGGGTTAACATAAGGAATGGAAGAAGTGCTGATTATGTTCCAGCCCTGACTCCCTTGGCTGCCTTTGTAAGGGCACTGCCTGCAGAGATAAGAGATGGAAGGCAGTATATTGTAAGTCCCGACCTCAGCTGTGCCATAGTAACATCCGGCAACGATCTTTTTCTTTACAGTAAGGATATAAACACCCTCAGGAGGCTTACCTGCAGTCCCGGTGCTGAGCTTAACACAGCATTTGCCCCCGATGGTTCGGGTATTGCCTACACAAGGGAGGGGGATCTTTATTACTACGATCTTAAGTCTTTCAGTGAGACAAGGCTCACGCATGATGCCTCGGCAAAGGTTTACAACGGCTATGCATCGTGGGTATATATGGAGGAGATCCTTGGAAGGTCCAGCCGGTATTCAGCTTTCTGGTGGTCGCCCGACAGCCGCAGGATAGCCTTCCTGCGCACTGATGAATCAGATGTGCCCTTGTTTACCCTTAACCGTCTTGAAGAGGCTGATGGCTTACATGGTGCCCTTGAGCAGGTACCCTATCCAAAGCCGGGCGATCCGAATCCATGTGTGAGGATGGGTATTGCCGATGTGAGAAATGCCGGCGTGGTATGGGTAAAGACAGACGAGAACACCGACCAGTATCTTGCCTGGCCTTTCTGGACGCCTGACGGGAGCAGGCTTGCCATACAGGTTGTCAACCGACAGCAGAACCGGCTTTCAATAGTTCTGGCCGACCCTTCCTCGGGCAACTACAGGACGATATACAGGGACAGCAGCAGCACATGGCTTGAGTTTCACGAGAATGTCCATGTGATGAAGGATGGCTCGGGTTTCTTGCTGACTGGAAACAGTGGTGGCTGGAATAATATTTTTTACCACGGGTGGGACGGAAGGCTTATCTCGAGGGTCACGGACCTCGGTTTCAATGTTACCTCAGTAGAGAGGGTGGATGAAATGGCCGGGATGGTTTATTTCTATGCAACAGGACCGGTGTCGACGGAATCCCATTTCTTCAGGGTGGCTCTCGATGGCAGCGGTCTGCTTCAGGTAACAGGGGGAAGGGGCACACATATGGTTTCTGTTTCACCATCAGGGAGCTGGTTTATCGACACATGGAGCAATACAGACGATCCCGGAGCCCTGGTTGCGTACGACAGAAAGGGAAAACAGTTAAGGGAGGTATACAGGAATGAAAAGCCGCAGTTTGACCCTGAACTGAACCAGAGAAATGAACTTGTAAGGATACCCTCATCGGACAGCAGATACAGCCTTCCGGCCATGATAACTTATCCGGCAGGTTTCGATCCCTCACACAGGTATCCGGTTGTGTTTAAAATATATGGCGGACCCGGCAGAAAAAATGTCACTGATGAGTGGAAGGGACTTAGCCCTTCGTGGTATGCCATGAACGGCATTATAGTCTTTACTGTCGATCACAGGGGCTCAGGACATTTCGGAAAAGAGGGAGAGGATTACCTGTACAGGTCGCTGGGAAAATGGGAGATTCAGGACTATAGTGATGCTGTTGCCTGGCTCAGGGAAAAACCTTTTGTAGAGTCGTCGATGATAGGTATAACAGGCAGCTCCTACGGTGGGTATCTTACCTGCCTGGCGCTTACAAGGGGGGCTGACTTCTGGACCCATGGATTTGCCAAGTCGTCGGTTACTGACTGGCGTTTGTATGATAACATCTATACGGAGCGCTATATGAATAAGCCCGGAGATAATCCCGAAGGCTACAGAGATGCTTCGGTGATGAGCTGGACCGCCAATTACTCAGGGAAACTGTATATCTCTCACGGTGATATTGATGATAATGTGCATTTTCAGAATTCGCTGCGTCTTATCTCAAAGTTACAGGACGAGGGAAAGACCTTTGAGTTCATGCTCTATCCGGGCAACCGTCACGGCTATACCCGGTACAAAGCCGTCCATTCACTTAATGAGGAATACAACTTCTGGCTGAAGCATTTCAGGGTCAGGTGACAGAGGTGTCTTCCCTGCCTGAAGCATGAGATGATATTTATTATTTTAATAGTTGATTTTTTCTCCTATCTTCAGGCTTCAAACCAAAACCGGTACCCTATGTTTACAGGCATCCTGAAAGAGGCTGTTAACGAAAAAAGGGTTGGGATGCTTCCTCAGGAAGTAGCCAGTCTGAGAAAGCTGGGCTCTGAGGTTCTGATCGAGTCGTGTGCCGGTGACTCCTCCTTTGCATCCGACAGTGACTACATTGCTGCCGGAGCCGTTATTACTCCCCGTTCAGAGCTGTTGGCAGGGTCCGATCTTGTTATTTCGGTGAATGCGCCCTGCAGTGATGATCCATCCTTATTCAGGGAAGGCCAGGTTCTGTGTTCACTGCTCGATCCGGCCGTTAACAGGGAATGGATCGATACCATGCGAAACAGAGGTGTCACACTCTTCGGACTTGATCTGATACCAAGGATCACCCGCGCCCAGGCTATGGATGTCCAGTCCTCAATGGCCACAATAGCCGGTTACCGGGCTGTCCTGACAGCCGCCTGTCTTCTTCCCAGGTTTTTCCCCATGTTCATGTCGGCCGCCGGAACCATACGTCCCGCAAAGGTCCTGGTACTCGGAGCCGGGGTGGCGGGACTGCAGGCTCTGGCGATAGCCCGTAAGCTGGGGGCCGTGGTTGAGGTGTTTGATGTAAGAAGAGCCTCGGAGGAGGAGGTGCTGAGCCTGGGAGGGCGTTTTATAAGTGTTGCCGGGGCGAGGGAGGACCAGTCAGCCGGGGGCTATGCCGTTGAACAGGCTGAAGACTATCTCGTTAAACAGAAGGAGCTTCTGGCCGTCAAAGCGGCTGAATCTGATGTCATAATTGCCACTGCCCGGATTCCGGGGAAGAGGGCTCCGCTACTGATTACTGCTGAGAGTGTTGAAAAGATGAAGCCCGGCTCAGTCATTATCGACCTGGCTGCTTCTTCGGGCGGAAACTGTGAGCTTACAGCCGACGGCAAGACCATAACGGTACATGGTGTTATCATTGCCGGCCGGTCGGATCTTGCTTCAGAGATGCCGGCAGATGCCAGCCGGATGTTCGGAAATAATTTACTTGCCTTCCTTAAACTCTTAATAGGGGAAGGAGGACGGTTGACTATCGATGCAGGAGATGAGATTGTGTTAAACAGTATGGCTGTTCAGGATGGGAAATGGGTAAGTCCGGCCCTGATCCGTATGTATGAAATAAATCCCGCAGAAGAATGAGAGAAATTTCTGAGTACTTCCTGCTGCACAGGGAAGCAATATTCATTATTGTGCTTTCAATATTACTGGGTATCGAGGTCATAGGCCATGTTCCGGCCATGCTGCATACTCCCCTGATGTCGGGGGCGAATGCCATCCATGGTGTAGTTGTCATTGGAGCCGTCATAGTGATGGGTCATGCCACCGATACCCTGTCGCTCATACTTGGCTTTCTGGCCGTGTTCCTCGGAACCCTCAACGTAGTAGGAGGTTTTGTCGTCACCGACAGGATGCTTGAAATGTTCAGGAAAAAAAATAAGACTTAAGGATACTCTCAACAGACTTTAATATGGCAAGTATTGAAGGAATAAGCCCGGGCCTGCCTCTTCTTGAGCTTTCTTATCTGGTGGCTTCGGTAATGTTTATTGCCGGACTGAAGATGCTTTCACATCCCCTCAGTGCCCGCCGTGGAAACTTCATTGCAGCAGCCGGAATGCTGATTGCCTTCGTTGCCACCATTCTGCTTCATGAGATGGATGGCCGGCCAATAGGGAACAGAGCAGCAATACTTGCTGCCACTGCTGCCGGGACGATGACAGGAGTCATCATTGCCAGGAGGGTCAGGATGACAGCCATGCCACAGCTCGTGTCGTTCTTCAACGGGATGGGAGGGGCAGCTGCTGCACTTATTTCACTTACAGAGTTTCCGCGTATTGACCCCGGACTGATAGCTGAAAAGGGTATGATGAACGGGTATGTGCTTGCCATACTTCTGGGACTTGTTATTGGTACTGTTTCTTTCGCTGGAAGCATGATAGCTTTCGGAAAACTTGACGGCCGGATTGGGGATATGAGGTCAAAGATCATGAGATATGTCAATATGTTCATGCTTGTGTTTATTGCCGGATTTGTTGTGTTCATCATGACCCGTGAAGTAAGTTCAGCCACCGAACTGTCGGCTGCCCTATATATTCTCTGCGGCATCTCTGTTGTGTACGGGATACTTTTTGTTATGCCGATAGGGGGCGCTGACATGCCGGTTGTTATCTCTTTGCTTAACTCTTTCACCGGGGTTGCAGCCGCCATGGGAGGTTTTCTTTACGATAACCAGGCCATGCTTACAGGAGGGATCCTTGTCGGATCGGCAGGAACAATACTTACCCTGCTGATGTGCCGTGCCATGAACAGATCGCTGTTGAATGTAATTACAGGAGCCTTCGGAGGAGGGACTACTGCAGCCGGCCAGGCCGGAGGGACGGTGAGAGAGATAACAGTATCGGATACGGCGGTATTGTTAAGCTATTCGCAGAAAGTAGTTATTGTACCCGGTTACGGACTTGCCGTGGCGCAGGCCCAGCATATATGCCATGAACTCGACAGGCTCCTCGAGACCAGGGGTGTGGACGTCGTATATGCCATTCATCCGGTGGCAGGAAGGATGCCTGGACACATGAATGTTCTTCTGGCCGAAGCTGATGTTCCATATGAACAGCTTATTGAAAGCGACGACATCAATGCCGTGATGCCTCTTACAGATGTTGTTTTGGTAATAGGAGCCAATGATGTAGTGAACCCTGCTGCTGAAGATGATCCTTCCTGTCCGGTTTACGGGATGCCAATAGTAAGGGCTTATGAAGCCAGAAACATTATTGTAGTAAAAAGAGGCATGGGGAAGGGCTATGCAGCTATTGAAAATTCACTATTTTTCAACAATAAAACAAGGATGTTGTTTGGTGATGCAAAGGAGATGCTGCAGAGCCTTGTAAGTGAGATAAAGAATCTATGAGTATATACAGCGACAGAGTGGAGGCCCTCAGGAGGGTAATGAAGGAAAGAGGCGCCGATGCCGCCATTATACCATCAGCAGATCCCCATCTCGGGGAATATGTACCTGAACACTGGAAGATTATTAACTGGCTGACCGGTTTTACCGGTTCAACAGCCACTGTTGTCGTGACGCATGACTATGCCGGTCTCTTTACCGACTCAAGATATTATCTTCAGGCTGCAGCCGAGCTTGAAGGGTCGGGTGTTCAGTTCAGAAGGCCTGTGGTGCAGAAGGATAATGACTATCTGTCCGTCCTTGTCTCCCATACCGGCAAGCCGGGCAGGGTGGCTGCAGACGGACGTCTTTTTTCTGTTACGAGGATGAGAAGGATAGAGGAAGAGCTTGGCAGGGCAGGCCTTCTGACAGACACCGGTTGTGATCTTTTTGAAGATATCTGGACCGGCCGGCCTCCCATGCCTGATTCTGTGGCTTTTGACCATCCTGTTGCATATTCGGGGAAGGAAAGATCAGTTAAGATATCAGAGGTGAGGGAAAAGATGAAGGAGGCGGGAGTGACTCATCACCTGCTTTCTTCACCTGATGATATAATGTGGCTGCTCAACATAAGGGGCAGGGATCTTGAGTACACGCCTGTTATCTTCTGCTTTGCCCTGATAACTGAACAGCAGATACTTCTTTTTGTTGATGAGAGAAAGATGGGCCCCCGGCTTGCTATGGCCTTTGACTCTGAGAACATAGTTATACTTCCTTACGAAGAAGCTGCATCGATGGCCGACTTTATTCCTGAAGGGTCAGTGGTAATGCTGAATCCTGACAGCACCTCACTTGCCCTTTACAGGTCAGTCCCCGCGGGAGTGATTATAAAAGAGGAGATAAGCATTCCGGCAAGGATGAAGGCTGTAAAAAACAGGGTTGAGGCCGAAAACCTTGAAAGGGCAATGGTTAAAGATGGGATTGCCCTTACACGATTTTTCTTCTGGCTCGAACAGACTTACGGCAGCGAATCACTCAATGAATACAGTGTTTCTGAGAAGCTGCTTGGTTTCAGGAAGGAGCAGGCCGGTTTTATTTGTCCTTCCTTCAGTACCATAGTGGCTTTCAATGAGAACGGAGCAATGCCGCATTATACGGTATCACCTTCCTCGGCAAGGGCAATAAGCGGCAGGGGACTTCTTCTCATCGACTCAGGCGGGCAGTACCCTGACGGAACCACCGATATTACAAGAACCGTGGCGCTGGGGATACCTGATGAAAAGCAGAAAAAGGACTTTACCCTGGTACTCAGGGGAATGATTTCACTTGCAAGAGCCAGGTTCCCATTCGGGACCAGGGGTTATCAGCTCGACATACTTGCCAGGAAGCATCTGTGGGAGCAGGGCCTTAACTACGGCCATGGAACCGGTCACGGTGTCGGTTTCTGCCTGAGTGTCCATGAGGGTCCCCAGAGTATCACACCGGCAGAAAACAGGACAGTGATAGTCCCAGGAATGCTTCTGTCGGATGAACCTGCCGTGTACAGGGAGGGGGAGTATGGTATCAGGACTGAGAACCTGATCCTTTGTTATGAGGATGAGGAGACTGAATTCGGCAGGTTCCTTAGATTTGATACCATGTCGCTGTGTTATATTGACAGGGCACTTATTGACTTAACCATGCTCGACAGTCATGAGCTGGCCTGGCTCAACGACTATCACAGGGAGGTATATGAAAGACTAAGTCGGGGCCTGTCATCAGAGGAGGCCGAATGGCTTAAGGAAAAGACAATCACTGATTACCTTGCGAAATAACTTCTCCCATTCTTGAAAGGTCTATAACAGGGAACTCAGTTATCCTTAGTCTGGCGCTGCCGTAGGGGACAAGGGTGATCACCCCGGTGATGCCGGTGGGGTTGACCGGACTAAGCGGCGGGATACCGGCTGAGTTGTTTTTCATGGTCCATCCCGGAATCTTCATTCCCCTTGCGGTTACCACTACTGCAGCATCTTTTGTCCACCTGATATAGCGTGCCGAGTCAGGATCCCATATCATATCGCCCTTATCGGCAAAGGGATATCTGCCCGGATCGTTTTCGGTCACACTTAAGCCTCTCTGTATGTTTTTCTCATCTGTCATGAGTCCATAGTTCCATGCGCTCAGGGGGTGTATTTCCCAGTCGACACTGCCTTTATAGCTATAATTGTCATAGTCGGTTTTTACGCTTCTGTAATCCCTGTCTATTCTCAGTGAGAGGTAGAGGGGGCCGCGAATCAGTGACAGCGAGTTGTTAAACCGTCTCTCGCCGCGGACGTCCATTGGCAATTCGATGTTTATCTCATCGCCGTCTTCCCATTTCTCCATGAGTCTGACAGTACTTCCTGCTTCTCCCGTGATTGTTCCGCCCTTCCATGAGATAACGGTTTTTCCGGCCCATCCGGGTATCCTTAAGTAAAGAGGGAACTTTACTTTTTCAGGTGATGACAGGGTCATTTTTACCTTTCCGTTGAAGGGGTAGCCTGTTTCTTCAGTAATCCTTACTGTTTTGCCACCGGCAACCCTGGCTTCCACTGTTGAAGGAGAGAAGATGACAGCTGCCAGGCCGTTGTCGTCTGTAGCCATCCACAGGTTCTGGACGAATTTGGGCCATCCCTGGTGCATATTAGCCAGGCAGCATGCAAAGTTGGGCATCAGGCCGTAAATATTTGAGAAGTTCCCGTTTGTGCTCCAGGGTCTCTCATCACCGCTGACGAGTACCTGGTTTGACTGCTGGTCGTACTGGTGAGCCCACATGTCGGCTGTTGTGGTACCGGGCAGGGCGTTGAAAGCAAGCAATTCGAGTCTGTCGGCAAGGGCGTTGTCGCCGAATATGGTATACAGTTCACCGAGGGAGTACATATATTCGACCACGGCGCAAAGCTCGGTGCCGCGGTCTGGACTCTTACCCGACAGGTGTTCGTCGCCTGAGAACCGGCCTGCCACCTGTCCGTGGTTAAGGTCGTACTTTCTGATCCCTTCAAACACTGCGTCTCTGAATCTCTTTTCTCCCGACTGCTGATACCACAGTCCCGGATACTTGATTGCCATGGCATTGTTGACCACGTGGGCAGTAAGGCCTTCGGGTCCCCAGTTTAGTGGTATCTTCCCTTCGGCCGAGGCTGCTGAGTCCCACGGGAAGGTCTCGTAATAGTCTGTCCAGTCGAAGCTGTTGTTTTGAATGGAAGTGATGACATCAAGTATCCATGGCTCGCCGGTCTGTCTGAAGAGCCAGTATCCGGTTACAGCATTTTCCATGGCCCTGACACCTCTCCATTCCTTGTCGGGCCAGTCGGGGGCTGTCTGGTGGAGGTATCTGAAATATGATGTCAGGAGGTCGAGGGCCCTCTGGTCGCCTGTGGCTTCGTAGTACTGCATCAGCACCTTGTTTGCCACTGCAAGAGGCCACCGGTCCTTGTTTTTGGCAGGTCCGTACCAGCCCGTGTCCTGGCGGCTTGCAAGCATGGGCTCAATCCATGACGAGACCTTGTTTTTAAGTCTTTCGTCGTCGAGGAGCCAGGCAAGGGGGACCAGGCCGTCGAGGAAATAAGGTCCTCTTTCCCATGCTTCACCTTCCCCTCCTCTCCATGCCGAGTTGACAAGGTCGGGCCAGAAGTCATCCACATTGCCAGTCAGTCCCGCTGCCTGAGCCTCAAGCTGAGCCTCAAGCCAGCCTGTTGGTTTTATGGCACCAAGGGGTAGTTTTATATAGGCGTTTTTAGAAAGTGGTTCAGTGTTCCCATTGTAATCAGGAGTCTTGTCCACGCCTGTACAGGCCTGGAGCAGGATGGCGATGATGGCTGCAATACAGATCAGGTGTCGTGTCATGATCATGGGTCTTTATGTGAAGAACTGTTTTTTGTGTGTTGTTATGAACTTGTTTAGGTTCAGGTTTTCCGGATCAGGAGCAGACGAAACGGGCCGTCTGCATTGTGTAAATATATGGTTTTAACCCTTACGTGGTCGTATGTACGGCAGAAATTTCCGGGCAAAAAAAAAGGCTGAAGGTATTGCTCCTTGCAGCCCCTGAACCTCATGAACAAAGGTTCGCAGGTATGTCAGCACAACGATTTTTCAGCTCCTGAGGAAGCTGTCGATACTGAATGCGGCTTTCCGTCCCGATGCAATGGCATTGACGACCAGGGAGGCTCCAGTGATTGTATCTCCTGCAGCGAATATACCCGGGATGTTTGTTGAGAAGTTCTCGTTAGTAATCACGTTTTTCCGTGCATCGAGTTCCACCTCGAGTTCTGATATCAGTCCATCAAGCACAGGGTGCACGAATCCGAGGGCAAGCAGTACAAGGTCAGCTTCAATAGTCCTTGCCGTGCCGGGTACGGGTTTCATTACCATCCTGCCGTTCTGCTGTATCCATTCAACCTCTTCCACTTCAGCGCCACTTACTGTGCCCTGGTGGCCTGTAAAGCGGAGCGTTGCCAGGCTCCACATCCTTGTACAGCCTTCTTCGTGCGATGTGGATGTCTTGAGCACCCGTGCAAAATATGGCCAGGGGTTTCCCGGAGCTCTTGAGGCCGGAGGTTTTGGCAGTATCTCTATCTGGGTTACGCTCCGGGCTTTCTGACGTATGGATGTTCCCACGCAGTCTGAACCGGTGTCACCTCCTCCGATGACAAGCACTTTTTTTCCTTCAGCGCTTATTTTTTCTGTTGCCGGGTTTGTTTCTCCCGAGTTGATCCTGTTCTGCGACGAAAGGAAATCCATAGCGAACATGATGCCCTTTAGGTCTCTTCCCCCGATCTCCAGGTCTCTTGGTTTGCCGCACCCGGTGGTTATGCATATTGCATCGAACTGGCTGACAAGGCCTGCAGCCGGGATATCGCTGCCTATATAAATTCCAGTCTGAAGATTAAGACCCTCTTTTATCATCAGGTTAAGCCTTCTGTCGATGGTAGCCTTGCTGAGCTTGAAGTCAGGTATCCCGTAGCGGAGCAGTCCGCCTGCCTTCTCGTCTTTTTCAAAGAGAGAGACAAGGTGACCTTTTTTGTTAAGGATGTCGGCGGCGGCCATTCCGGCGGGACCGCTTCCTATTACGGCCACCCTTTTGCCTGTCCTGGTTTTTGGCGGAGCCGGTTTAATATAGCCTTCAGCCCATGCTTTTTCGGCGATGGCAACCTCGTTCTCCCTTATTGTCACTGGTTCGTGGTTTATGTTAAGGACGCAGCCATGTTCGCACATGGCCGGGCATATCCTTCCAGTAAACTCCGGGAAGTTGTTTGTTGAAGCGAGGCTGTCGTAAGCTGCCCGCCAGTCTCCCCTGAAGAGCAGATCGTTCCATTCGGGGATAAGGTTATCGACAGGGCAGGCCCAGTGGCAGAAAGGAATGCCGCAATCCATGCAGCGGGAAGCCTGAAGCATGCGGTCCTCACTGTTTAGTACCTGTTCCACTTCGCTGAAATCGCAAATCCTTTCGTGCAGGGGGCGGTTTCCTGCTTCTTTCCTTTTTATCTTCAGAAATCCTGTAATGTCTCCCATTATATTAATAAATAAGTAGTTGTTTTTAAGTGTTTTTTATGTCTGAAATCATCTGATGCCGAATTCAACATCCAGTTCTATGCCGGCAATCTTTTTATTTATCTCCTCTAGTTTCTGTTCCTGCAGTACCCTTTTGTAGTCGTAGGGTATGACTTTAATAAACTCTGGCAGGTAGGTTTCAGGCTTATCGAGTATCATACGGGCCTTGCGGCTGCCGGTGTACCTGTAGTGGTCGGAGATAAGTTGTGTCAGTTCCCTGATGTCGGCCTGATCCTCGACCAGTGACAGTTCGACCATGCCCATGTTGCAGTAGTAGTCGAAGTTGCCGTTTTCGTTGAATACGTAGGCTATTCCGCCGCTCATGCCGGCTGCGAAGTTGCTTCCTGTAGTGCCGAGTACTACTACACGGCCTCCTGTCATATACTCACAGCAGTGGTTTCCGGCTCCTTCAACGACAGCTGTGGCACCGCTGTTACGGACGGCAAATCTCTCTCCGGCCATGCCTGAAATGTAGGCTTCGCCCCTGGTGGCTCCGTAAAGGACAGTGTTGCCTGTTATAATGTTTTTGTCCGCTTCGAAGGCTGATCCTGAAGGAGGCACAACTATTATCCGTCCTCCCGACAGACCTTTTCCAAGGTAGTCGTTGGTATCGCCTTCGAGAAAAAACTCAACTCCAGGCACCAGGAAGGCTCCGAAACTCTGGCCTGCTGATCCCCTGAACCTGCATTTTATTGTAGCATCAGGGAGGCCTGCCTGTCCGTAGAGCCCGGTGATAGTGCCCGACAGCATGGCGCCGGTTGTGCGGTCCGTATTACGGATGCTTCGTTCGATGACAACAGGTTCACTGGTCTTAATGGTTGTTTCGGCCTCTTTTATGAGTCCTGCATCCATGACCCCTGAGAGGTCGGGTTTTGCGTTTTCCACGTAGCGCCGGGCAAAGGTTGCTGCTTCAGCTGGAATGGTCAGAAGGCCGGAGAGGTCGATGTTTTTTATCTTCCAGTGGTCCACCTCGGGATTTCTCTCGAGCAGGTCGGCTCGTCCTATTATGTCGTCGAGTTTTCTGTAACCAAGGGCTGCAAGGTTTTCGCGGACCTCTTCGGCCAGGAACCTGAAGAAGGTAACAAGGTTGTCGGCTTTTCCCATGAATCTCTTTCTCAGTTCGGGATTCTGGGTGGCGACTCCGACGGGACAGGTGTTGAGGTGGCATTTGCGCATCATTACACATCCGAGCACTATAAGGGCGCTGGTTGAGAAACCATATTCCTCGGCTCCGAGAAGAGCGGCAATGGTAATATCTCTTCCTGTCTTTAGCTGGCCGTCGGTCTGCAGTCTGACTTTTCTTCTGAGGTTATTCATCACCAGTGTCTGCTGGGTTTCCGAAAGACCCAGTTCAAGCGGCAGTCCTGCATGTTTAACCGAAGACACCGGGCTTGCTCCCGTGCCACCCTCATAGCCGCTTATTGTAATAAGGTCGGCTCCGGCTTTGGTAACGCCGGCGGCAATGGTGCCTACTCCTGCCTCAGACACCAGTTTGACACTGATTGTGGCGCGTGGGTTTACGTTTCTGAGGTCGAAGATAAGCTGGGCAAGGTCTTCAATGGAATATATGTCGTGGTGCGGGGGAGGTGAGATAAGGGTTATCCCGGGTATTGAATACCTTGTCCGGGCGATTATCTTATCAACCTTGTGACCGGGAAGCTGCCCTCCTTCACCTGGTTTGGCGCCCTGGGCTATCTTGATCTGTATCTCGTCGGCATTGACAAGGTAGTTGGTTGTGACTCCAAAGCGTCCGCTGGCTACCTGTTTGATGGCGCTTCTCGCGCTGTCGCCGTTTTTGAGCGGACTGAACCTTCCGGGATCTTCTCCTCCTTCTCCTGTGTTGCTTCTGCCTCCTATCCTGTTCATGGCTATTGCAAGGCACTCGTGGGCTTCGCGGCTTATGGAGCCGTACGACATGGCACCGGTGACAAAACGTCTCATTATGTTCTCTGCCGGTTCAACCTCTTCAAGCGGGATGGGATTCTCCTTTAATCTCAGCAGTCCCCTTATGAATCCGGGAGAGGCTGTATCTCTGTCGACCCTCGATGAGTATTCCCTGAACTTTGCAAAGTCGGCTGCCGCGGTGCTCCATTGAAGCAGGGCTATTGTCTCAGGGTTCCATGCGTGATGTTCCCCGTTTTTTCTGTAAGCATAAGATCCTTTATTAACCTGTATGGAGTCTATTTCTTCGCTGAAAGCCTTTTTGTGGGGTATCAGTACTTCTCCGGCTATTTCTTCAAGGCCTATTCCGCCGATCCTTGAGACTGTGCCTCTGAAATATTTCTCTGTCACTTCGGGATGGATGCCGACGGCCTCAAAGATCTGTGACGATCTGTAGCTCCTTAGTGTGCTGATGCCCATCTTTGACATTATCTTGAGTATGCCTTTGTTGATGGCATGTATATAGTTCTCTTCTGCTTTCTGGTAGTCGAGCTGGATAGCCTTGCTGTTTACAAGGTTGTCGATTACTGCGAAGCTCATATAGGGGTTTATTATGCTGGCTCCGTAGCCGAAAAGAAGTGCAAAATGCATCACTTCGCGTGGTTCGGCCGATTCAACCACTATATCAATCTGCATCCTTTTTCTTTTTGCTATAAGGTGGTGATGGACTGCCGAGACTGCAAGAAGGGAGGGGATGGGGGCCTTTTCGGGATTTATCCCGCGGTCGGTGAGGATTATGTAGTTTTTCCCCGAGTCGACGGCTTCCTCTGCTTCGCTGCATAGTCTGCCGACTGCCTGCCGAAGCCCTTCGGGCCCTTTCTGTGCATCAAAATGCATATGGATTGTGGATGAAGAGAATCCCTTGTATTTAAGGTTTCTTACTATGTCGAAACCAGTGTTTGATATAACCGGGTTTTTAAATTTGATCATCCTGACATGGTCGGGTGTCTCGTCGAGCAGGTTCTGCTGCAGTGATCCCAGGTATCCTGAAAGAGTCATCACAAGCTCTTCCCTGATAGGGTCGATGGGAGGGTTGGTTACCTGGGCGAACAGCTGTTTGAAATAGCTGAAGAGCCTGGCAGGCCGGGGTGAAAGGACAGATACGGGGACGTCGTTGCCCATTGAGCCTATAGGTTCCTTGCCTGTCGAGGCCATCTCTTTGATTATCCGGCCGGTATCTTCGGGTGAATAGTCAAAGGCGGCCAGGTAGCTGCTGTAGTCATCACCAAGGGCGGGAGAAACATGATGTCCGGTCTCTATATCTTCGAGCAGGACCATGTTTTCTTCTATCCATTTTCCGTAAGGATACTCTCCGGCAAGCCGTGCTTTCAGTTCCTTGTCGTGATATATTTTCCCTTCGAGGGTATCGACAAGCAACATCTTTCCTGCCCTTAGTCTTCCCTTTTCCCTGATCTCTTCAGGCGGGAAGGTCTGGACGCCGGTTTCAGATCCGAGTACAATAAGGTCGTTGTTGGTTATGAGGTATCTTGAGGGTCTCAGTCCGTTTCTGTCGAGCATCCCGCCTATATAGCGGCCGTCGCTGAATATAAGGGAGGCAGGACCATCCCATGGTTCCATGAAGGTGGAGTGGTATGAATAGAAGGCCCTGAGGTCGTCGGATAAAGGGTTCTTCTGGTTGAACGATTCAGGGATAAGGATCGACATGGCATAGGGCAGTGATTTGCCGCTCATTATAAGGAATTCGAGGACGTTGTCGAGAGATGCCGAGTCGCTTTTTCCGGGTTCTATTACAGGGTAGACACGGGAGAGGTCGCCCAGTTTTTCTGATCTGAGTATTGACTCCCGGGCTTCCATCCAGTACCTGTTGCCCTTAATTGTGTTTATCTCACCGTTATGGCTCAGCATCCTGAAGGGCTGTGCAAGGTCCCATGTAGGGAAGGTGTTTGTGCTGAAACGTGAATGGATAAGTGCTATGGCGCTCTGCATGCGTTCATCCTTCAGGTCGGGGAAATACTCGCCAAGCTGCAGGGAAGTCAGTAATCCCTTATATACAAGAACCCTGTTTGAAAGGCTTGGGATGTAGAAATAGTCTTTCTGTTCAATGTCAGACTCCCTTATTGCTTTTTCTGTCCTCTTCCTTATTATATACAGTTTCCTTTCAAGTTCTTCAGGAGCTATGTCGGCTCCGAGCAGGATCTGTTTCATAAGCGGTTCGGATGCCCTGGCTATAGCTCCTATACCGGAGTTGTCGGTAGGAACCTCTCTGAAACCTATTACGTAGGCTTCTTCCTCCTTCACTATCGACAGCATAATATCGAGGCATCTGCCGGCATCCTTTTCATCGCGGGGAAGAAAAATAATACCGGTCCCGAAATGCCCCTCCGGAGGAAGAGCATAGCCCTGGATGAGATAAAAGTCGCGCGGAATCTGGATAAGTATTCCCGCACCGTCTCCTGTCTTGCTGTCGGCTCCCTCTGCTCCCCTGTGGTTCATGTTGGCCAGGACCTCCAGTCCCTGCCTTATAATGGAATGTGATTTCCTGCCCTTTATATGGGCTACAAACCCGATTCCGCAACTTCCGTGTTCAAATTCACTCCTGTATAATCCCTGATCACCGGGCCGAACGCTTTTCATAAATCTTTTAATTAGTTGTTCAGTTTAACAAAAGAACCGTCCTCTTTTTCTGCTTAAGAGAACGGTCCCGTATTACCTTATAATATATACCATTCTCAGTAAGTCTGCTGAAGCCTCTTTGTCTTAACTGCCGCCTTCATTATTCCGCAACGATTCATTTTTAATAATTTTCGACAAATATAATATAAAGCTTAATAAATGTTGCAATAAATAGTAAATAAATTAATAAAATATATTAAATAGTTATAAAACCTTAAAAATCATAATAAAAATATGCCCGGAGCAATATGATTATCGCCGTACATGTAGTGAAATAATGCATCTGAGTCTAGCCTGCGGGGTGAAGCGAAGGGTGATAAAGGGAGAATAAAAACTTTTCTTACTTATATTTGTTGAATCAGTTGAACGGGGAGAAGATTTTTCCGTTGTGATGACGCCATAACATTAGATTCGACAGATGCAGAAGCCGCCAGACCTTATTATCGTGATTTTCGGAGCTTCGGGTGACCTTTCTCAGAGAAAGCTCCTGCCCTCACTTTTTTCGATGTATATTCAGGGGATGATGCCTGAGAGGTTCAGGATTGTAGGGACCGGCAGGACTGAGATGGGAAGTGATGATTTCAGGAAGAGGATGGCTGAGGCTGTTGTTGCTTTTTCAGAAGAAAAGGAAGCTGATGGTGGCAGGCTGCCTGAATTCATTCAGTACCTATCATATGTTTCCTTTGACAGTCAGGATCTTTCATCATATAGTCTGCTGAGCGACCATCTGGAGAAGGATAAGCCTGAGTCTGATATTTCAGCCAATATGATTTTTTATATGGCAACGCCTCCGGGTATGTATGAGAGCATAGCTGTAAACCTGGCGTCAGCCGGTTTGCTTATAGAATCGCGTGGTTTCAGGAGGGTTATCATTGAGAAGCCCTTTGGATACGACCTGGAATCGGGGGTCAGGCTTAACAGGAAGCTTCACGGGATACTTAAGGAGTCGCAGATATTCAGGATAGACCATTATCTTGGCAAGGAGACGGTTCAGAACCTGATGGTGACAAGGTTTGCCAACGGAATATTTGAACCTCTCTGGAACAGGCGTTATATTCAGCGGGTTGAGATAACCTCGGCCGAGAGTCTTGGGGTTGAAGGCAGGGGAGGTTATTACGATGGTGCAGGGGCTTTGAGGGACATGGTTCAGAATCATCTGCTTCAGATGGTCGGGTTAACGGCAATGGAGCCCCCTTCTTCGCTTGATGCCGCCTCTATAAGAAATGAAGTGCTTAAGGTGTTTCAGTCGCTTCAACCCATTAAGCAGGAAGATGTGCCAAAACAGGTTATAAGGGGGCAATACACAGCTTCCAGTATAAGAGGCATATCTATCCCCGGCTACAGGGAGGAAAAAGGTGTTGGCAGTGAATCGAGGACTGAGACCTACGTGGCAATAAGATTCTTTATAAATAACTGGCGCTGGGGCGGGGTTCCGTTCTATGTACGTACAGGCAAGAGGCTGCCCACAAGGGTGACTGAAATAGTAATGCATTTTCATCCCACACCCCATCATCTGTTCAGCAGGGGTCCGGGCAGAATACAGGGTAATCAGCTTGTAATACGTATTCAGCCCGATGAAGGAATACTGCTTAAGTTTGACATGAAGGAGCCCGGATCGGGCTTTAATGTAAAGAATGTGGCAATGGATTTCCACTACAGCGATCTGGGTGACTTAAGAATGGCCTCTGCCTATGGCAGGCTCCTTTATGATGTCATGATGGGCGATTCAACTCTTTTTGCCAGGGATGTGGAGGTGGAGACAGCCTGGAAATTCATTGATCCCATACTAAGAGCATGGGAAGCTGACGATTCAATAAAGGTGTTTGGTTATCCGGCCGGGACCTGGGGTCCGGAACATTCAGACGACCTGATAGAAGGGGAGGGTCTGGCATGGAGATACCCTTGCAGGAATATGGCAGATGAGGAACTCTACTGTGAACTTTAAAAAGAGACAGATATGGACCGGTCGGTTAAGATTTTTCAGACAGCGTTTGTAATGGCCGAAAAGATGTCAGGAATGCTCACCGATATGATCAACTCACACGGGGAGAAAGCGGGGCCCTTCACCATAGCCCTTTCGGGAGGCAGCACACCCGTACTTTTCTTTTCAGTGCTTGCCGGACATTTCGGGTCCCAGGCCGACTGGTCTAAAGTGCATTTTTTCTGGGTCGATGAACGTTGTGTAGCTCCTGATCACCACGACAGCAACTACAGGATGGCAAAGGAGGCCCTCTTTGACAGCATCAGTATACCTTCCGAAAATATTCACAGGATAAGGGGGGAAGCAGAGCCGGAAAGTGAAGTATTGAGATATGCCGTAGAGATGGCTGGCGTATGCCTCATTAAAAACGGGTTGCCGGTCTTTGACCTTATTATTCTCGGGCTTGGAGAGGACGGCCATACGGCATCTATATTCCCGGGAACGGAAGCAGTTGCTGATAAGGGGATCGCATGCATGACCACCACTCATCCTGTCACGCGCCAGATGAGAATCAGCCTGACAATGCCGGTGATCAACAATGCCGCGCATATAAGCTTCATGGTTACCGGAAGAAACAAAGCCGGAATTGTATCCGAGATAATGCAGCCAGGGGAAGCCGGCCGGAAATATCCTGCCTCGCTTGTAAACCCGGTCTCAGGCTCCCTGCAATGGCTGCTTGACAGGGATGCTGCTTCGTTATTAACAATATAAGTCTCTTTTCAACAAGCGAAGCCCTTTTGGATTGTTTTTTATATATTTGAATGACTTGATTAATTCTTTAAATCTTATTGCTATGTCACACGAGAAATCAAAAGAACAAGCTAAGGACAAGAAGCCTGCTGCAAAAAATCTTAAAGAGAAACGTGCTGCAAAAAAGGCCAAAAAGGTTGAGAAGAGCAAATAATGGGCTGATTATGATCAGTAAAAGGTCTGCCTGTAAACATACTGGCAGCCTTTTGCATTTTATCCCCTCTCAGTAAGAATCTGCCGGACATCCGGCACGTGATGCTCGTCGCGGCAGTTAAAAGACCCGGGCACAGAAAAAAAAAAGACTGCCCGTAAAGGGCAGTCCAAATGTGATAAATTCAAGTATTGTAAACTATGCAAGTTTTACATCTACTGCATTTATTCCTTTTTTCCCTTCGGCGAGTTCGAAGGTAACCTCGTCGTTCTCTCTGATCTGATCTTTCAATCCGGAAGCGTGTACGAAATATTCGTTATCCGAATCTGCGTCTTTAATAAATCCAAAACCTTTAGACACGTTGAAAAATTT
Organism: uncultured Rikenellaceae bacterium; assembly: GCA_964642615.1. Lineage (GTDB taxonomy): Bacteria > Bacteroidota > Bacteroidia > Bacteroidales > VadinHA17 > LD21. The sequence goes on from CAZXSW010000012.1 coordinate 23,362, forward strand.
TACTGTTCCTTTGTTCATTTTGATGTGTTTTTTAAAATTAAGGTTGCAAGCTACGCAATAATATTTAAATAAACCAAATATAACTCTTAAAAATAATGTGATATTTACATTGTTTCATTTATTAAGAAGTATGGTTCCCGTTTTTCCCTCCCGGCGGGCAGCCTTTTATTTAAAAAGTGTGTTTTCAGGATAAAAACTGTTATAATTGCAGAATTTTTCACAAAGGTACAGAAACGTTTACAGGTTTTTCAGCACTTCTACCTGAGACGGCATGGTGTGTTTCGGGCAGGGTTGTTTTCATCTTGCGTAACTGTTGCAATGGATTGATTTTTTTAAGAACTTTAATGTAATAAAAAGGAAAAAACAGATCATGAGGAAATGGCGTATTGAAGATTCTTCCGAACTTTATAACATTACCGGCTGGGGTGTTAACTACTTTTCAATAAATGACAAGGGGAATGTTGAAGTTAAGCCCCTTAAAGACGGGGCGGCTGTCGATCTTAAGGAACTGATTGATGAGCTGAGTCTTTCGGATGTTACAACGCCGGTACTAATAAGGTTTCCCGATATTCTTGATGACAGGATCATCACCATTTCAAAATGTTTCAAATCGGCTGCTGAGGAATATGAATACAAAGCCCAGAACTTTATTATATATCCGATAAAGGTAAACCAGATGAGGCCTGTGGTTGAAGAGATAGTAAGTCACGGCAAAAAATTCAACATAGGTCTTGAAGCCGGTTCCAAACCCGAGCTTCATGCCGTAATAGCCATCAATACAGATCCCGAATCACTTATAATATGCAACGGCTACAAGGATGAGGCCTATATAGAACTGGCCCTTCTGGCCCAGAAGATGGGGAAGAGGATCTTTCTTGTTATTGAAAAGCTCAATGAGCTTAAGCTGGTGGCCAATATCGCACGGCGTCTGAAAGTTAAGCCTAACCTTGGAATAAGGATCAAACTTGCAAGTGTGGGAAGCGGTAAATGGGAAGATTCGGGAGGTGATATCAGTAAGTTCGGTCTTACTTCCAGCGAACTGCTGGAGGCCCTCGATTTCATTGAAAAGAACAGGATGCGCGACTGTATCCGCCTTATTCATTTTCATATAGGCAGCCAGGTTACCAAGATTCGACGGATCAAGGTTGCCCTCAGGGAGGCTGCAGAATTCTATGTCCAGCTTAGAAAAATGGGGTTCAATGTAGAGTTTGTTGATATTGGCGGCGGACTGGGTGTCGATTATGACGGCACTGGTTCTTCAAACAGCGAAAGCAGCATGAACTACACCATTCAGGAGTATGTAAATGACTCGGTAAGCACTTTTGTTGATGCAAGTAACAAAAATAATATACCTCATCCGAATGTGATCACTGAATCGGGCCGCTCACTTACTGCCCATCATTCGGTTCTTGTCTTCGAGGTACTTGAGACCACTACCCTGCCTTCATGGGATCCGGAGGAGACTGTAAGTGATGAAGACCATGAGCTTGTCAGGGATCTGTACCTCCTATGGGATAACGTGAACCAGCCAAGGATGCTCGAGACCTGGCACGACGCCCAGCAGATAAGGGAAGAAGCGCTCGACAGGTTCAGCCTCGGACTTATTGACCTCAAGACCCGTGCACAGATTGAAAGGCTCTTCTGGTCAGTGGCAAGGAAGGTATACCAGATAGCTAACCAGACCAAACATGTGCCTGATGAATTAAGGCAGATATCCAGAATCCTGTCTGATAAATATTTCTGCAATTTCTCACTTTTCCAGTCACTGCCCGACGCATGGGCAATAGACCAGATCTTTCCAATTATGCCTATTCACCGCCTGAACGAGGAGCCTGTCAGGTCAGCTACCATTCAGGACATGACATGCGATTCGGACGGAAAGATAGATAACTTCATTGCTACGCGGAATTTTTCATATCACCTTCCTGTTCATCCTCTGAAGTCAAAAGAATCTTATTACCTGGGTGTCTTTCTTGTAGGAGCCTATCAGGAGATACTGGGAGACCTGCATAACCTCTTCGGAGACACTAATGCAGTTCACGTGTCGGTTGACAGGGATGGTTTTAAGATAGATCAGATCATTGATGGAGAGACTGTTGCTGAGGTTCTTGAGTATGTCCAGTATAACTCCAAAAAACTCGTCCGCACTGTCGAAACCTGGGTGACAACTTCAGTCAAGGCGGGTATAATCACCCTTGAAGAGGGCAAGGAGTTCCTGTCAAACTACAGGTCGGGACTGTACGGCTATACTTATCTTGAATAGACCGGCATCTGAAATTTTCCGGATTCATGGCTCAGGTAAAAAAAATAGTTTAACTTGGATTATTCTTTTCAAACCTAAGTTCCTGTAACCTTTAAATTCTTCTGACCATGAGTAACACTACATTTGATCTAAACGGATTCATTGCAGAATCGAAGGAAACTCTGTTGAATCCAAAGTCTCATTTCTCCAATCTGAAAACTACCGGAGGCCTTGTTGAACCCCTCATTAAAGCAGTTATTTACGGTGTCGTGGCAGGTGTCATCGTGTTTATCTGGAGCCTGCTCGGTCTGGGTGCCATCTCTGGCGGCGTTTTCGGCGGGGCTATCGGGGCCATGGCCCTGGTCTGGTATGTTGTGGCGGCTATTATCGGACTCTTTATAGGTGCGGTCATACTCCTTGTTATATCCTCGATATGTAAAGGCAACACCGACTTCGAGGCAAACACCAGGGTTGTTGCTTCTGCAATGGTTATGATGCCGGTTTCGGCACTTCTGAGCTTCACCTCGGGCATCAGCCTCTGGCTTGGAGCCATTATAGGACTGGCGGTTAATATATTTACACTTTACCTGCTGTACCATGGTCTGGTTGAGACACTTAAAGCCAAGGCTGAGACTTCAAGGCTGGTAATGTATATACTGACAGGTCTTCTTGTCATTTTCATGCTGCTGGGGATGGGAGCAAGGAACAGGGTTAGCAGGATGATGAACGACTATGACCAGCAGGATCTTCAGGAGATGCTCGATGACATGAGAGAGGAAGCAGAAGATCAGTAAGCTACTTACTAAAAAAAATATGCCGGATACTCCTCTGAGCCATCCGGCTTTTTTTTATTCTCCTTCCTGAAGGCCGGCTGAAAAAGTTATGATCAAACAAAAAAAAATGCCGGCAGCTTAAGGTCTGAAGCCTTTTTATAATTTTGTAGCTTTTCAGGTCAGGTGAAAATCCTGACCGGCTGTTATGAATATCATTATGATGAAACACACATGTATTGCATACACAAACACTCATGGAACTGATTTTATTACATGTGGGTTACTGTGCTTAAGATGGCCAGGCTATCAGGCCATCATAATCAAAATTATATTCTGATGAAACCCACATGTATTGCAGACACAAACACGTATGTATATAATTTTCAGACATGTGGGTTCCATCAGACCATTAAAATAAAAATTATATACTGATGAAAAACCGGGTCCTCTCACGGAATATATTTACTGTTCTGATCTACAGGCTGGCTATTGTTATGCTTGCCTATTCCATTTGCAGGATAGCTTTCTTTGTTTTCAACAGGAGCATGTTCCCGGACCCTGGTTTTACTGGATTTCTCAATATAATGAAGGGAGGTCTGCTTTTCGATACCTCGGCAGTCATATATATAAATATACTGTTCATCTTCCTTCATATAATACCGCTTGATATAAGGTATAACCAGATTTACCAGAAAGTGGCCGGATATCTTTTTTACCTTACCAACTTTCTTGCCCTGGCCGCAAATAACGGCGACTTCATCTACTACAGGTTTGTTGACAAAAGGGCAACCGCTGATATCCTGGGTACCTTCAAAAATGAAGATAACATCGTAAAGCTGTTCTTTAAGTTCCAGATCGACTACTGGCCCCTGGTACTTTTTACCTTTCTTCTCTTTTTTCTTATTGTCTTCCTCTACCGTAAGCTTAAGCCTGTGAAGCCAGAGCCCTCAAACAAAGTAGTTTACCATCTTCTGAACCTGGTGCTCGCAGCTCTTTTTGCAGGTCTTACAATAGCAGGTGCCAGGGGGGGAGTCAGACATTCGACCCGGCCAATAACTATAAGCAATGCCACCCGTTATGTTAAAAACCCGCGTGAGGTGGCAATCGTACTTAATACCCCTTTCAGTATCATCCGAACCTTCGGAAAGAAAACCCTTGTGCGTTATGACTTTTACACTGAGGATGAGCTGGCCGCCATTTTTGATCCCCATTATGGCCCTTCTGCCGGAGCTTCATTCAGTAAGGAGAATGTGGTTATAATCATACTCGAAAGTTTTGCCCGTGAGTATATAGGGTCGCTTAACAGGGATCTTGACGGAGGCACCTACAAGGGTTATACTCCTTTTATCGATTCGCTTCTCGATGTAAGCCTTACCTTCGATGTATCGATAGCCAATGGTAAGAAGTCAATAGAGGCAATGCCCTCTATCTTTGCGTCGATACCTTCGCTGGAGACTCCCTACACCATTTCACACTATGCAAACAACCGCATCAACGGGCTGCCTGGACTTCTCAGCAAAGAAGGTTATTACTCGGCTTTCTTCCACGGAGCACCCAACGGATCAATGGGCTTTGATTCCTTTGCTCGCCTTGTCGGCTTTGATGACTACTTCGGACTGGATCAGTATCCCGACAGGAATGATTTTGACGGCATCTGGGGTGTCTGGGACGAACCCTTTCTGAAGTACTTTGCCGGCAAGCTTAATGAGTTCAGGGAGCCCTTTCTTGCATCAGTATTCACAGTATCGTCACATCATCCCTTCGAGGTCCCGGATAAGTACAAGGGCCGGTTCAGAAAAGGACCGGCACCCATAGTTGAGGTTGTCGGTTATACGGATTACGCCCTTAGAGAGTTTTTTAAAGAGGCCGAAACTGCTCCCTGGTTTGCAAATACACTTTTCATAATAACAGCCGATCATACCAATGAGCTGATACATAAGGAATACCTGAATAATTTCGGATCATACAGCATACCCATAATCTTTTATAAGCCCGGAAGTGTGCTCTCTGGCAGGAAGGACAGGATAGCCCAGCAGATTGACATTATGCCGACTGTATTGAATTATCTCGGCTACGAAGGAGAATTTATTGCTTTCGGAAATGACCTGTTCGATGATTCACAGGTGTCATTTGCCTTTAACACAGCCGGTAGCACCTATCACCTGTATATGAAAGACCATCTGCTTGAGATGGTCGACGCCTTGCCGGCAGCTCTTTACAACTACCGCGACGACAGGTTGCTTGAATCAAACCTGCTTGGTAAGAGACCTGAGATTCAGTATGAAATGGAAAAACTGCTTAAAGCTGTCATTCAGTCGTATAACAGCAGGATGCTCGATAACAGGCTTATCCCCGAAGCTGAATAGCAGTATTGTCAGGGTATAAAAACATTTTGCTATCTTTGATTGAACCTGAGTATCTGCAGGCCATTAGCCTGTGGCTGGACAGTCAACAAAGAAACCTATAAAGTCATATATGAAATCACGTCGTCAGTTTATAAGGATAGCAGGAGCAGGGATGCTTGCTGCCGGAGTGACTCCGCTTGCCACAGCAAGGACATTCGACAGCTCCGGCTCCGCTGCCGGGGAAGAAAAATTTTCCCTTGGCATTGCAGGCTATAGTTTCAGGGAATTCACTGCTGAACAAAGTATAGCCATGATGAACAGGATAGGTGTCTCAAACCTGTCGCTTAAAGATTTCCATATGCCCATGGACAGCAGCAGGGAAGTCATCCAGGGCACACTGGCGAAATTCCGTGAAGCAGGTATAAATGTCTATACTGTGGGTGTGGTTTATATGCGTACTGCCGAATCGGTCGACCAGGCCTTCGAATATGCAGCTCTGGCCGGCATGGATATGATGGTATGTGCCCCGAACTATGAGTTGCTTCCTTACGTCGAAGAAAAAGTAAAGAAATACAATATAAGACTGGCCATCCATAATCATGGTCCCGACAATACCCTGTATCCCAATGCAACCGATATATGGGAGCACGTGAAGGAGCTCGACAGCAGGATAGGAATATGTATAGATATCGGTCATACCACACGCGACGGCGAAGATCCCTCTGTTGATATAGAGAAATATGCGCCAAGGATATACGATGTACATATCAAGGATGTTGACAAGCCTTCAAAAGAGGGAAAGACTGTTGAGAGCGGAAGGGGAGTGATCGACATACCCGCTGTTGTAGCCTCACTGAGGAAGATAGGCTATGCAGGGAAATGCAGCCTTGAATTTGAGAAGGATATGAAGGATCCGCTGGCAGGACTGGCTGAGTCGATAGGCTACTGGAAGGGGGTTCTGGAAGGAAGCAGGCGTGAGGCGTTGAAGAAGGCGTGAGATTCAGCAGAGGGCAGGGGGCAAGGAGCAAGGGGCGGAAAAAAGGTGTGTCGACGAGCGTAGCGAGTTGATCCCGGGAACTCGGGAAGGTTCTATGATAGACAGGGCCAGGATGATAGTAAAATATTCAAAGGGAAAGGGTATAGCATAATACCTATGAAGGAAATAGCAGCAATTATTCTTGAAAACAGTAAGGGTGAGTTTCTTTTTTATTTGAGGGACGACAAGCCTGACATTCCTTTCCCTGCTCACTGGGACCTTATAGGGGGGCATGTGGAGGTGGGCGAGTCTCCCGAAGAGGCTCTGGTAAGGGAGGTTAAGGAGGAACTTGACTATGATCTGAAGGAGTACAGATTCTTTAAGAAATATACCTGCCTCAGTGGTGATGCCTATCCCAATATAAAATACATATACACCGGTCCCTTCGATCTGCCGATTGAGGAAATAACACTTCTTGAGGGAGCATGGCCCCGGTATTTCAAACCTGAGGAGGTAAAAGATATCAGGTTTGCCAATATCCTTAAAGATATTGTACTTGAATACATGGCCAGCCGTTCTCAGCAGACTCTTAAGGCTGATAAATAGATCAACCGGGGATGGCCCCGGAGACTTGTCACAACAACAGGGCTGTTGGTCAAAATACAGGTTAAAGCATGATTTCTGAAGTTTTGCAGCTATAATATCTGTTACATATCTTATTTGCAATTAGTTATGTTTGCAGGTGTCCGCTTCCGGGCTTCGCTGTACTCTATTTCCCCATGGATTGAACACTTTATTTGACTAACTTCTCCCTGCATGGGATTAATGGCACTAAAGGGCCTGTGTATCTGTATTACATTATGACAAAGAAGTTGCCGGAAGCGCTTATAATCATATATAGTGGTGTTTACCGGCTTGTGTACCTGCAATTTCACCTATACTTTTACCCCTGAAAATGAAACAGGGAATTATGGAAACAATGTCACTGAATGCTGATGCCGGTTATTACACCGATTATAATGAAAATGCCGGAACAGGAAGAGAAGGTTCAGGCAGAACCTTAAGAAATTTCAGTCCGGCTTTTGTTAACCTCATTGCTGAAGGAGGGATCAACTTCTTCAGATATCTTAAGAACATGGGTCTGCCCGGTGAAAAGGAAATGCTGCTCCTTTCTTCGAGACACCATTATTATTATGATGCCAGTGATCTCAGGAGCGTGAAGGCGCTTATAAATCTGAAGCAGCTAAATGTAATAAGGCATCCCGATGTATTTCTGGGTTCGCTTGTACGAATGTTGCCCTATAATGCCAAATTTGCCGGTTGTTTTATTGACAGCAGCAACAACAGACACTCTTTAGGCAGTCGTCTAACAGCCTTTGCCAGAAAGATTGTGAATGTTCTGGATTCCAGGATTGAGAGGAAGATGGACAGGACAAAGGTTGCAGGTCTTCTTGAGGAGCACGGATTGCAGATAATTGATATGACAGAAATTAATGGAGTGACATATTTTTACACTCAAAACCTTAACAGGATTTTTAATGTTTGAAACAATTTCATAAATTCGTAACAGTTATGTCTTTAAAGCCGTGTTGATAACGGAATATTGAATCTGTAGCATATGACATTGAAAGACAATAAGTTTGCTGGTAGACTGATCGGAAAGGCGGGACTGTTTATACTTATACTGACAGCTTTTTCGTGTGCTGCAACCGACAAAAGCGGGATGCTCGGAGAGGACGAGCTTTTTCTTACAAGGAAATATGTTGGCGATTTTGTCGATTTTCGTTATACAGGTCCTGAAAGTTTTGGCGGACCCCATATAGTTTGGATAAAGACCACCCAGGATTCAGTCTACGGAAAGATATCTGCATATTCAAAAAAATGCGATTTTTCCCATGGAGACAGACTTTATATAAGAAGGGTATACCAGGCACCCGACATGATAGGATACTGGCGTTATCAGATCGAAAATGACGGCGAACAGAAGGTGTGGTATGAGATTAGTGCCTTTCAGCACGACAGCAAGGAGCTGGCTCAGAGCTGGTTCTGATCTGGTTTTACTGATCCTTTTCATTTCTTTTCTTTTCTTTCTCTCTCTTTCTCTTTTTCTTTCCCCCATTTTTTAATTTTCCTGATTATTTTCTTCAGGCTTCCTGTTTAAACTGGTTTTTATCCCCGACGGTTTCCCCGATTCTGGAAAAAAGGAGATTTTTTTTCAGATGGTGATAAAATTAGTTAATATAATTTTGCATAATAAATCAGATTACCTAAATTTATAACCCGTACAACCCTATTTCTAACCAGTTCTGAATATCATGAAATACCTCAACCGAGTAACCCTGTTAGTGCTTATTGCAATTCTAATCTCGTGCAAACAAAAGGAAACCCCTGATCTTGAGGAGATGGCACGGTTGTCATCACGTCCCGAGGCGGTTCTTGTAAGAACGGAAATTCTTGAATCTTCGACATTTTATCATGAGCTTATAAGCAACGGGAAGGTCTCTTCTTCGCGCAAGGCAGTTGTTCCCTTCAGAGTCAGCGGGATGATAAAGGAGCTAAACATTATTAACGGGCAGAAGGTAAGGGAAGGCGATCTGCTTGCTGTCATTGAGGATTTTGAATACCGCTCGCGGCTGGAGACGGCTGAAAAGAATCTTGAAAAAGCAAGGATCAACTTTCAGGATGAGCTTTACAGCAGGTATCTGGTGGCGGATACAGGAGGCATGCCGGCCGAAAGGACAAGAGTCATCCGGATAAGAAGCGGACTTGACGATGCCGAGACGGCCCTGGAGCTTGCCAGGTACAACTTTCAGAACACCAGGCTTTATGCTCCAATCAGCGGTACCGTAGCCAATCTCGAGGCCATGCAATGGAATCCATCATCGTCGTACACCAACCTATGTTCCATAATAAATGATGAGACGATGGAGGTTGCCTTCCCGGTTATAGAATCTGAATACTCGTTTCTTAGAAAGGGCATGCCGGTTAACATCATTCCTTTTGTAAACGATTCGACAATTATTAACGGGACTGTCACGCAGATCAATCCGCAGGTTGACGAGACAGGGATGATAAGGATAAAGGCTGAGTTCAGGAACAGCGGAAAGCTGATTGACGGGATGAACGTCAGGGTAGTTATAAGGAAGCCTGTCCCGGGCCGTCTTGTGGTTCCCAAGGAAGCCCTGGTAATAAGGCAGGGGAAAGACGTAATCTTTGTAAGACAGGATTCACTGGCCATATGGAAGTATGTTACCGTGGAATTTGAGAACAGCACAAGCGTTTCGGTAAGTGAGGGACTTGAGCCGGGTGATCTGGTAATAGTGGCTGGCAATGTCAATCTTGCACATGAGACAATAGTAAGGGAGGAATGAGTAGCGAGCGGCAAAAGGCGCCTTTACTTTCAGCATTTACTATAAATATAGTTTTCGTAATGCTGATGGTGACCGGAGCGGCAATGATCCCCTTGCTGTCGCTTCAGCTTAACCCTACCCGTTATCTTCCTTCCCTGACCATCAGCTGGTCATGGCCCGAAGCTCCGGTGAGGGTCGTTGAACAGGAGGTGACCACTAACCTCGAAGGTGTTCTGACAACTCTTACAGGGGTGAGGAACATTACTTCGTCGACCTTTAACGGAGGTGGAAACATCACTGTGGAGTTTGACAGGAATGCCGATCTGAATGCCAGACGATTTGAAGTTGCGTCGCTTCTGCGGGAAGCGGGTAAGAGGCTGCCTGAAAGGGTATCATATCCTGTTATCTCGATGAACATGCCGTCGAACGAGTCAGGCTCATCAATAATAAGCCTTCAGCTTAATGGCAATGCAAGTCCGGCATATATATACAACCTTGCTGAAGAAATGGTCAAGCCGGCCATTGCCCGCGTTGCCGGAGTCTACAGCGTTAATGTATACGGGGCCACACCACGCGAATGGGAGGTTCTCTACGACCAGGAGAAGCTCGGGGCACTGGGACTGGGGTCAGGAATTATAGGTCCCGCCATTGGCAACTACCTTCTCGAACGTGAACTTGGTGGCGCTGATGAGAAAATGTACGACGGTCTTATGAAGAGGACCTATCTGACCCTCACCGGCAGCGGTCACGACAGTTTCTCATGGGACAGGATACCTGTGGCCAGGACCGGAGGGAGGATAATCCACCTGACTGATGTGGCAACTGTAAAGCTTAAGGATTCAAAGCCTCAGAGTTACTACAGGATCAACGGGTTAAATACTGTTAATATAAACATAAGTGCCGGAAGAAATGAGAATACGATAAAGGTTGCCGAAGGAGTAAAGACAGTCATCGATCAGCTTAAAAAGGATCTTCCCCCGGGCTACAGCCTCCGCATATCATCCGACAATACAACATATCTCAAGAAAGAGATCTCAAAGAACATCTTCAGATCGGTTCTGTCGGTTGTACTGCTTCTTCTTTTTGTGCTGGCCATAAGCAGAGAGATGAAGTACCTTATTATAATAACCATAAGCCTTACTGCCAACATACTTATTGCCTTTATCTTTTACTACCTTTTCAGACTCGAACTGCACCTTTATTCACTGGCTGGTATTACAGTATCGTTTGGGATAATCATCAACAACACCATTGTGATGGCCGATCATATCCGTTACCAGGGGAACCGCAGGGTCTCCATCTCACTGCTTGCAGCCACAGCCACAACCATAGGGGCTCTGGCAGTCATATTTTTCCTCGATGAGGCTTCAAAACTCACGCTGTCGGATTTTGCAGCTGTGGTAATAATAAACCTCACAGTATCGCTGGCCGTTGCACTCTTCTTCATCCCTTCACTTATTGAAAAAATCGGACTTAGTCGTGAGTCGGGCCACATGGCATTCAGGCGCAGGAGAAGGGTGGTCAGATTTTCGGAACGGTATATAAGAACCATCGGTTATATTACAGGGCACAGGAAAGTACTGCTGGCTGTTGCCATACTTCTTTTCGGCCTGCCTGTCTTCTTTCTGCCTGATAAACTTGGTGATGAGACTGGCAGCAGTAGCAGCCAGGCAACAGAGGAAACCCGTTTTCAACTCTTATACAACCGTACTCTGGGAAACAGTAAATATGTTCAGGACATAAAGCCGGTTGTAAACAAGGTGCTTGGAGGAACATGGAGGATGTTCAGTGAAAAAACAGCCGGCAACAGGTACAGGTATTACGGAGGTTCAGATGAGGTGCAGAGAACAACTCTTCGTGTCAGCGTCAACCTTGCAGAACAGGGACTTACCATTGAAGATATAAACAGTGTATGCGCGGGACTTGAGAACATGCTTGCCGCATATGATGAGATAGATATGTTCACAACAAACATTTACAGTCCGGAAGAGGCCCTGGTAAATATAAACTTCAAACCCGAACACGATTTTACTATTTTCCCTTTTATTCTTAAAAACAGAATAGAAGACTATATGAACGGGATAGGCAGCTACAATGCTTCAGTCTCGGGGGTCGGAAAAGCCTTCAGCAACGAAACATATACTGACTATTTCATGACGACATATAAAGTAATCATGAGAGGTTATAACTATGACCAGCTTTACAGTTATGCCGAAGCCCTGAGGGAAAGGCTTACCGAAAGCGGAAAGGGAAGGATCAAGGATGTTTACCTTCTTGGTGCGATTTATGAAGATTATATGATAGGAAGCAGGAACAGAAAGGTTTACAGGAACAGGCTCGGTATGGATAAATATTTCCTTGCTGAGAACGGTACAGATGTGGCTTTTGCCTATTCAGAGGCTGAGAAATATTCACGGAGTACCCGGACACTTCAGGCTGCTTTTATAGGCGGTGAAAGTGCGCCTGTCCATATAAAGTCTATGCAGTCGGAGAAATATGACCTCTGGAGTCTCGACAACGCCCCGCTCAGAACAGGCACGGGAAACAGCGTAAAGCTTAAGGATTTTGCCACCATAACAAGGGAGATAACCGACAATACCATAAGCAGGGAGAACCAGCAGTATATTCTCACTGTCGGATATGATTTTGTTGGCAATGCAGAGCTGGGGAGGATGATACTTGACAGGAATATTGACGAGACCAATGCCCTGCTGCCTCTGGGATTCACTGCAAGAAGCGGTGTGTATTCCTATTCGTGGGAGGAGGCCGGTTCGAACTACTATCTTATACTGCTGGTTATCCTTATAATATATTTCATATGTGCCATCCTTCTCGAATCATTCAGTCAGCCATTTGTTGTCATTTGCCTTATCCCTTTTTCCTTTATAGGGGTCTTCCTTACCTTCTCCGTTTTCAACATCCCGGCTGATGAGGGTGTATTTGCAGCATTCATCCTGCTTTGCGGAATAGTAGTAAATGCAACACTTTATATACTTAACGACTATAACAGCTTAAGAAGGAGAAGACCTCTGCTGTCAGCCAGGGTGGCTTATGTCAGGGCTTTTAACGGCAAGATAATACCTATAATACTTACCAATCTTGCTACCATTATCGGGCTTGTTCCCTTCCTGCTTACAGGAAAGGATGAGAGGTTCTGGTTTGCACTGGCTGCCGGGACCATTGGGGGACTGATTTTTAGTATGGTGGGACTTATTATTTTTCAGCCACTTATGCTGAAGGCAGAGCCGGGGATAAGAGGAGCAGGGGTTGAAGTCAGGCATAAGGGCAGGCCCGGGTGGCTGTCCGGATTAAGGTTCAGGAATAATTCTGTAAAATAATACAAAAGAGATGGTTCGTTTTCTGATAACAAGACCCGTGGCGGTGATAATGACATTTCTCGCATTATTGCTGCTGGGAATAGTGGCCTCTGGCAGGCTGCCCGTATCACTGATGCCCGACATTGATATACCTGAGATAACTGTGGCAGTCTCGCGACCCGATGTCAGTGCCCGGGAAATAGAGAATACGGTGGTAAGTATTATCAGAAGGAACCTTCTTCAGGTTCAGGGTATCGACAGGATAGAATCGGAGTCAAGGAACGGCAGCGCTCTTCTCAGGCTTTCTTTTAAATTCGGTAATGATATTGACCTGGCCTTCATGGAGGTTAACGAGAAAATTGACGGAGCCATGAATAACCTGCCGGGCGATCTCGAACGTCCCAGGATAATAAAGGCCAGTGCAACCGATATCCCGGTTTTCATGCTAAACATAAGTCTTGCCGACCCCGATGCCGGAGATGAGGGCTTTATCGGACTGAGTGAATTTGCAGAAACAGTAATAAAGAAAAGGATAGAGCAGCTGCCTGAAATAGGGATGGCAGATATCACTGGACAGATAAGAAGGGAGATCTATATCACTCCCGACGAAAGTAAGATGATTAGTCTTGGCCTCACCGACGATGACCTGGAGTCGGCCGTCAGACTTAATAACATTAATATAGGAAGTATCCTTGTAAAGGACGGTAAGTACCTGTACAACCTTGAATTCAGTTCGTACCTTAAGGAGGTCAGCGATGTTAAGGATATCTATATAAGGAAGGGGGACCGCATAGTACAGATGAAGGATATTGCCATGGTAGGCATCAGGCAGGAAAGACCGAGGGGAGCCTATTATTCCAATGGCGACAGGGCGATATCACTGGCTATTATCAAGGAGTCGTCGGCCAGGATGTCGGACCTTGAGGAGAAGATGGCCGCGATGCTGGCAGTATTCAGGGATGAATATCCCCAGATGAGATTCGATATATCACAGGACCAGACCAGGTTGCTTGATTATTCAATATCCAACCTCAAGGGTAGCCTTCTGGCAGGCGGGCTGCTTGCCTTCCTGCTTATGTTTTTCTTCCTGAAAGACGGAAAGTCTCCGCTTATTATTGGCTTCAGCATCCCTGCCACCCTGGTTATAAGCCTGCTTTTCTTTTATCTTATAGGACTTTCGGTCAATATTATATCGCTTGCAGGACTGATACTCGGCATAGGTATGATGATTGACAACTCCATTGTTGTAATTGAGAACATAACGCAATGGACCGACAGGGGACTGTCGCTGGCCGATGCTTGTGTAAAAGGTACAAATGAGATTATTACTCCTCTTATATCAAGTGTCCTTGTGACCTGTGCCGTATTTATCCCCCTTATCTTCCTGAGTGGAATTTCGGGAGCTATCTTTTATGACCAGGCCATTGCAATAGTGATAGGACAGGGGGTATCGCTTCTTGTCGGTATAACCCTGCTGCCCACCTTATATTATATGCTGTACAAAAACGGGAAGGAGGGTATTCTTACAGCTCTGGTTAAGAAAGTGAGTCTTAAGAACATTGAGGACAGATATGAAGGAGGAATGGATTTCTTTTTCAGGTACAGGACCATGACGATGATTTCTTTCGGCCTTATTCTTCTTTGCATGGGATGGCTGTTTATGACGATGGAGAAGGAGAAGTTCCCGGTTGTTAAAAAGGATGAACTTGTTATATCAGTCGACTGGAACGAGAATATAACCCTCGATGAGAACCTAAGGAGAATTAAGGAGATGAACAGTTTAAACAACGAACTGCTGCTTCAGACAAACTCTTTCATAGGAGAGCAGCAGTTTCTGTTCAACCGCGATTATGACCAGTCGTATACCCAGGCAAAGGTATATATCAAAGCGGCGGGCTATGACGAGGCTGATGCAATCGGAAAAAACTGCTACAGCTTCATTAAGAATAAATATCCCGGAGCTCTGATTAACATTGGTGCTCAGCAGAACATCTTTGAAAAGATCTTTGATGCTTCAGCCGAGCCTCTTATTGCCGAGGTAAGCCTGATGAAGGAAAAAGAAGTGCCGCCTGTGGACCGGATGACGGTGATCATTGAAGAGATGAGAAAAAGGTGGCCTGATGCAGGAATCTCGATGCCCCAGCTTGAAGACAAGATACATCTAAGGATAGACCCGGGCAGGCTACTGCTTTATGATGTGGAGCCTGGTACTCTTTACAATACCCTTAAGTCATCACTCAACCAGTATAATATAGGTGAACTGAGGTCGTCAAATGAACTCCTCCCCATAGTGCTTTCGGACAGGGAAAAACAGATAAGCGAAATCATTTCCGCCGGATCTGTCCTTAACACCCGGGGAACATCAGTCCCGGTAAAAGAGATAGTAAGTGTAAAGCGTGAACACGACTACAAATCTATAATGGGAGGGATTAACGGAGAATATGTGCCCGTTAATATGAATATCACAACAAACAGACCGGCCGCTGTCACTTCAAGTATAAGAAACCTTGTTACGGCCGATCCTTCGCTTACAGTGAATTTCAGCGGTACACTCATATCCGGTCAGCAACTCTTCAAAGAACTCTCCATAATTCTGGTTGTGGCTCTGCTTTTGCTTTATTTTATCCTTGCAGCCCAGTTTGAGTCACTTACCCAGCCACTTATAGTGCTGCTTGAGATACCCATTGATATAGCCGGGGCTTTGTTGCTTGTTAAGCTCTGGGGCGGAACCATCAATATAATTACAATGATAGGTCTTATTGTCATGTCGGGGGTTATCATCAACGACTCGATACTTAAGGTAGATACTATAAATAACCTCAGGGCAGAGGGCATGGGACTGAAAGAAGCTATCTATACGGGAGGATCGCGAAGGCTGAAGCCTATTATAATGGTAGCAATGGCCTCGCTGTTCTCAACGGCCCCCATACTCTTCAGCCAGGGTATGGGCTCTGAACTTCAGCGTCCCATGGCTCTGGCCCTGATAGGCGGAATGTCGCTTGGTACCGTTGTTAGCCTATTCTTTATACCGCTGGCCTACTGGTATATTTACAGAAGAAAAGAATCCAGGAGAAAGAATTCAGCCTGATCGGACCACCTTTCCCACTGATTCTGGTAGGTTTCTTTAAATTTTCAGGAGATACGATGCTGATCTTACTCCTGAGAACCAATACTAATAAAAGGATACTGACATAGTAATAAAGCCGGTAAAGCTCAGGATAAAGTTTTTCGGAAAAATGATGGGTCCCTGATTGGTGGATAATCCTTTCATTTCTTATATTTATAGTGTAAAATCTACATTTAATGTTTTTCCGAAAAATATACAGCATAACATGAAAAGGAGCAATTTTTTAAAGACGATGGCAGCTACAGTTCCTGCAGCTGCAGTGATGCCCGGTCTTGGCCATTTAGCTGAGACAGAAGCCGGAAAGGTAAGGATTACCGATGTGAAATGCATGAGGGTTCAGATGGGCGGAAGGGGACATGTACTGCCTCTTGTAAGGATAGATACTGATGCCGGGGTATACGGGATCGGGGAATGTCACCATGATGTCACCGGGCTGGGAGCCAAGGATGTTGTTGAGAATGCTTTTAAGCAGTTACTCGTAAAGCAGGATCCTTTTGACATAGCAAGGCTGACAGAGCAGATGAAGTTCCGTGTTTCGTACCTTGGAGGTAACGGAGGGATTGGGATGCATGCTGTTACAGGTTGTGAGGTTGCACTGTGGGACCTGGTCGGAAAGCTTCTGGGAATGCCTTTGCGCAAGATACTTGGCGGTGGATGTTATACTGACAAGGTAAGGGCTTACCTGACAAGTCAGCCCAGGAACATGCTCGATCCGGCAGTATGCAGGGAATGGATGGACTATGTAAACAATTCGGTTCAGAAATGGACAGCGGCCAAGCCTTTCAGGATATCAAGGCGGCCCGGCGGCGAGGCTCTGAACCGCCGTCTTTCACATACGGAGTTAAAGAATAACATAAAAGGATTTTCCAACCTGAGGGAAGCTGCAGGTGATGATTTTGAGATAATAGTACACTGCCACTGGGAGTTCGCATTCTGGGATGCCATTAGCTTTGCCAAAGCGCTGGAGCCCATAAGGCCGTGGTGGATCGAGGATCCTATGCCAATAGAATATGTAGATACATGGGCCAAACTGACGGCTGCTTCACCGATTCCCATACTGTGCGGTGAGAACCTCTATACCCTGCACGATTTTCTGCCCTTTATAACCAAACAGGCCGTTCACATGGTCGAAATAGATATCTCGATGGCCGGGGGCCTGCTCGAGGCAAAGAAAATTGCCGACATGGCAAATGCATACTACATGCCTGTGGCAACGCATAATGTAATGGGGCCTGTGGCTACCATTGCTTCAGCCAACTGCGCGGCAACGATGTACGATTTTATAGGACATGAGAGTTACGACTACAAGACCACCTCACGTGATGGTCATGCAGGCTGGGAGACCCTTGTTGACTATGACAGGGAGATAATTCAGGATGGGTATATCCAGCTTTCGGACAAACCCGGGCTGGGACTTGATCTTAACAAGGAGGTGGCTGTGGAAAACCTGGTAGAAGGTGAGAAATGGTGGGGATAGTTACCGGTGCTAAAGTGTGTGGTGCGGGGAGAAATGCCGCTGAGGCTTTTTACCGGACCAGCTCAAATGAGTATAAGGTTTCTTTCTTAATCAATAAATTTAATACATTTTGAAATGGTACGAGTTTTTAAATTCATGTTGCTGATTGCCATGTCAATCAGTGGAGTCTGCCAGGCCCAGACAGGCCAGCCTTTGGTTTCTTCCAAAGCTGCCGGTACGGCCCATCCCTCACCCTACAACCTTTACGGAGCCCAGTTTCCCCGTATTGAACCCGATTCACGGGTTACCTTCCAGTTCAGAGCTCCGGATGCTCTTAAGGTACAGGTTGCTATTGCAAACGTTGCGTTTGATATGGTAAAGGGTGCCGACGGTGTATGGACCTATACCAGTGAACCCCAGGATCTGGGCTATCACAATTACTGGATGATCGTTGACGGCGCTGTTGTCCTTGATCCTGCCACCGATGGCTTCATTGGCTACAGCCATCTGTGCAATGCCTTTGAGATCCCTGATCCTGATGGCGGTTTCTATGATCTTAAAGACGTACCTCACGGGAATGTTATCATCAGGAATTATTTCTCAAAAACCACCAATTCGTGGCGTATGATTTATATCTATACACCTCCGGATTATGAGAAAAACACCTCGGCCCGTTATCCTGTGCTTTATCTTCAGCATGGCGGCGGTGAGGATCAGAGGGTATGGATTGAGATGGGAAGGACTAACCTGATTCTCGACAACCTCCTTGCTGAAGGAAAATGCAAACCCTTTATTGTGGTTATGGAAACAAGTGCTGCATACAAACCGGGAGAAGCTCCTCCCATGGCACGTCCTGCAGCAGCTCCTGCAGCAGCACCCGCCGCAGCTCCCGCAAGGCCACAGGCAGCACCCGGAGGACAGGCAGCACCTGCTCCCCAGCGGAGAGGATTTTCATTTGATACCTATGCAGAGGTTATGAAGAATGACATGATTCCTTTTATTGACAGTAACTTCCGCACGCTGGCTGATCAGCCGAACCGTGCCATGTCGGGACTCTCAATGGGAGCAATGTGTACCAAGGCAGTAACCCTGGCTCATCTGGATACATTCGGATATATTGGTCTCTTCAGCGGTGGTACAATAAGCCCTGCTGAAATAACAGACAAATCGAAGGTTAAGCTTGTGTTCATGAGTTACGGAAGCAAGGAACGCGGTTCTGAAAGTGTCAAGGCCGCAGCTGATGCCCTGAACCAGGAAGGAATAAAGGGTGTATCTTATGTTTCGCCCCTTACAGCACATGAATTCCAGTCGTGGAGAAGGTCTATTTACCAGTTTGCACAACTATTATTTAAATAATAGATGTAATTGATAATCCTGCCCGCCTGCCCTGATCCACATTATTGATCAGGGCAGGCAATGGCAGAATCTCACTGATGCTGTCAGGTGTGGCGGCAGCTTTTTCTTCTGCTTTTATTGACATAGCTGCATTTACTTATATTACTGCATTGCCGGTTGTGTCTGCGGCTCAATTATCAGACTATTCCGGATCGTTTGTCAGGTTTGTTCTTGTTTTGTATAACTATTTAATTATTAACTATTTATGATAAGAAAATATTTTACTGTTTTTTTCCTTCTCCTTGCGGGAGCTGGAATGCTGAGTGCCCAGGATGCTGTTGAGGGTATTCCTGCTCCGACCAACATCGCCGGCGGCAGTTATCCGAGGATACTTCCCGACGGGAAAGCAATCTTCCGGATCAATGCACCCCAGGCAGGTAAGATACAGATCGACCTGGGCAAATTGTATGACGGGCAGAAAGATGACAAAGGAATATGGATGGTAACTACCGATCCTCTTGAACCAGGATTTCATTACTATTCACTTGTCATAGATGGCATGCGGGTATCAGATCCTGCCAGCGAAACTTTTTACGGAACCGGGAGGATGTCGAGTGCAATTGATGTTCCCGAACCGGGAGTTGATTTCTATACTATTAAGGATGTACCTCACGGAGATCTCAGGCATAAGAACTATTTCTCAAAGATAACCGGTACATGGAGGAGTCTTTATATATATACACCTCCCGGCTATGATAACTCAGGAAAGGAGCAATATCCTGTCCTTTATATTCAGCATGGCGGGGGAGAGGATGAGCGTGGCTGGGCCGTTCAGGGGAAGACGGATATAATCCTCGACAACCTTATTTCTGAGGGAAAGGCAGTGCCAATGCTTGTTGTAATTCCCAATGGCAATGTATCAAGGCCCGGCATGACTGCCGGAGGCTATAATGATGAAGCCATGGCAGTATTCGGAGAAGAACTTATTGGGAATATCATACCCTTTATCGAAAAGAATTACAGGGTGAAACCCGGAGCTGAAAACAGGGCAGTTTCAGGCTTATCAATGGGCGGAGGCCAGGCATTCTATACCGGGTTGCGTAATACTGACGTCTTTGCCAGTGTGGGAGTATTCAGTACCGGACTTTTCGGAGGCATAGGGCGCCCGGGTGCCGGAGATAGCGCATTTGACCCCGAATCGGTTATTCCGGGTATCCTTACCAATTCTGAATCTTTCAATAAGAAACTCGACGTATTCTATATTTCAGTAGGGGA
>CAZXSW010000013.1:0-16125 GCA_964642615.1 uncultured Rikenellaceae bacterium
CTTCAGCCTGATCGCCCGCATCACCTGCATTTCCAATGCTCAGGTGCAGGGCATTGTCGTAGAGTGTTTCATGGGAGGAAATCACCGCCTTTTCTTTTACATTCTGCACCTCTTCCATGCTTTCATGCGAACGGTTGAGGGTATAAACACCAAACCAGATCACATAGGCAAGAGCCATTATGAACATTGGTACTTCATGTAAAAGAGAGGCGAACGGGAACATAATTTTCCGGTTTACCCGGCAAATAAAGGAATTTTATTTCTTTTTTTTTAAAAACAATGTTTATATATCTTTTATCTGCATGAAGTATGGCCGGAGAATGGATTTATATAGGTTCTTTATTCTTCTTCAGGAAGCAGTTCTTCCAGAGCTTCGTTAAGATCGCCGTGGTTAAATCCGAATCCCGAAGAAATGATCTTCGACGACGAGACCCGGCTTCCACCAAGGATAACATCCGCCATCTCTCCGAGTGCTATCCTGACAAGAATACCCGGAACGGGAAAGGGCATTAATGGTTTCCGCATGACTTCAGAAAGAATTTTCATAAAGTCGCGGTGAGATAAGTGCTGAGGAGCCGCGGCATTGTAAGGGCCCGACATGCTACTGTCGGTTATCGCCTTCAGATAAATATTACACAGGTCAGAAATATGAATCCAGGGCATATACTGACGGCCGTTGCCCAGACTGACAAGGAAGCCAAGCTTAGCCGTTGCAGGGAGCTTTTCAAGTACGCCCCTGTCTTTTTTAAGCACAACCCCGGTACGTATAATGGCAGTTCTTATTTTCGATTTTTCGAACAGCAAAGCTGATTCTTCCCATAACCTGCAGGTCGTTCCCAGGAAGTCCTTTGCCGGCGGATCTTCTTCTGAGAATATATGGTCGGATGGTAATGAACCATAGTATCCCGTTGCTGAAGCTGAGATAAACCCTTTAAGGGCTATACCATTCTCAGTTATTGTTTTGTGAAGCAGCCTGGCTGATTCAATCCGTGAATCCGTTATTTCTCTTTTCCTTTTGGCGGTCCAGCGTTTTTCTCCTATATTGGCTCCAGCAAGGTGAATTATATAGTCGACATCGTGCAGATGGGCAGGATCGAGGATCCCTCTGGCGGGGTCCCATCTGAATACCCTTACAAGTCCAAATTGCGGTGTCTGTGTCGAAAGGTGTGAAACCTTGAAGTTCTCCGAAAGCAGAAGAGAGGTCAGATAACGTCCGACGAGCCCGCTTCCTCCTGTGATCATTACAGAGGTCTTCTTAATCTTATCAGTTCCGTCCATCATGATTCGTATTTTCTCAAAGCTAACTCATTATTATCAGATATTGTGTTAATTGTTTTTTGGAAAAATATTAAAAAGATTTACTTTAGGGGTCTCAAAAAATATAAAAATTATGGTTTCAAATAAAAAGAAGAAAATCATGGCAAATCACAAAACAACAAAAGGGGTAATAGCAATACTTACCGGTGGTGGTGATGTTCCGGGTCTCAACCCGGCCATCAGGGCAGTGACCATCAGGGCAAACAGGGAAGGATATAAGGTGATTGGTTTACGCAGGGGCTGGGCAGGAATAACTGAACTCATAAGGGATGCAAAGGCAGACAACAGCAATTGCTACCAGGTCCTTACAGATGATATCGTAAACAAAGCAGGCCGTACCGGAGGTACCTTTCTTCACACTTCAAGAACAAGGCCGAGTCATATGGCAAAGGAAACTGTTCCTGAGCACCTTAAAAACACCTACAATCAGGAGATGAACGATCTTACTCCTGAGATTATAAAAAACCTCGAATGGCTTGGTGTTGACTATCTTATTCCCATCGGTGGTGATGATACCCTCAGCTATGGAGTTCATCTTTACAAGCAGGGCGTCAACGTTGTTGCCATTCCCAAAACCATGGATAACGATGTTCCGGGAACAGATTACTGTATTGGTTTCAGCACATGTGTCACAAGGACCATTCAGATGACAAACAGCCTCAGAACATCTGCCGGTTCACACGAAAGGATCCTTGTCCTTGAGGTGTTTGGCCGTTATGCAGGTTTTACAGCCATGCTTCCTACCATGGCAGGTTCTGCAAACAGATGCGTGATTCCTGAATATGAATTCGATATAGATCATCTTACAAAACTACTTGTTGACGACAGAAACAATAATCCAAGCAGATATTCAGTAGTGCTTGTTTCGGAAGGGGCAATGTTCAAGGGTGGACAGATGGTGTTTTCAGATATGGAAAAAGATGCATACGGACACGCAAAACTTGGCGGTATAGGCGACGCCGTTTCAGCCAGGATCAAAGATCTCTCAGGCAAGCATAATAAGGGTACAACTGTTAATGTGATCAACCAGAAACTGGGTTATATGGTTCGCGGTGGTGATCCTGATGCCCTCGATTCAATAGTACCGATGGCTTACGGAAACCTTGCCCTCGACCTCATCCTTAAAGGAGTTCATGGAAGGATAGTAGTTCTCAAGAACGGAAGATACGACAATGTTCCCATCGATGTCGTGACAGCCACCAAGAAGATCGTCAAGGTATCTGAATACTACAATATTGAACGGCTCAGACCTTACTACCACAGTTTTGAAATGAAGCCTTTCCTTCTTATGGCTTCTGATAACTAGGATTAACTCCAGGATTTTTATTATAAATGATATAGAGACGTCCGTCAGGACGTCTCTATCTTTGTAAAAAAACAACCATTTGATAAAAGGGGTTGTAATAAAATCGACCGGAAGCAGGTATAAGGTTCTCACCGGAACGGGTCAGACCATCGAATGTACCATTAAAGGCAAATTCAGGGTAAGGGATCTTGTTACAACAAACCCTATAGCTGTCGGGGACTATGTGATGATAAGTATCGAAGCAGATGGTACAACAGGAGTCATTACTGAACTGCTCGACAGAAAGAATTATATACTAAGAAAGTCTTCCAACCTCTCAAGGCAATCACAGATAATTGCAGCAAATATTGACCAGGCTTTTCTTATGGTCACCATAATCCTGCCCGAGACCCCCGTCGAATTTACCGACAGGTTCCTTATCACTGCCGAAGCCTATAGGGTGCCTGCAACGATTATCTTCAATAAAACAGATCTTTATGGCGGGGAAGAGATAAAAAAAATGGCTTATCTTGCCCGCGTTTATGCCAGCGCCGGCTACAATTCCGTTTCCCTGTCGCTGGTCACCGGTGAAGGGCTTGATGAACTTATTGGAATGATGCGTGATAAAACCACACTTATTTCGGGCAACTCGGGTGTGGGAAAGACTACATTGCTTAATAAGCTTGATCCCTCACTTAACCTTAAGACCAGGGAGATTTCAGATTACCATAAACAGGGAAAGCATGTGACAACTTTTCCTGAAATGTACCGCATGCCTTTTGGCGGTTTTGTTATTGATACACCGGGAATAAGAGGTTTCGGAGTGGTAAATATGGAAAAAAATGAGGTGTATCATTTCTTCCCCGAGATCTTCAGGGCATCCAGGAATTGCCGCTTCTACAACTGCCTCCATATTGATGAGCCAGGTTGCGCTGTCAGGGCTGCCGTCGAAACAGGGGAGATTGATCCTTTCAGATACCGCAGCTATTTAAGCATAATTGAGGATGATGATTCCAAATACCGTTGAGATTGAAATAATTGATATATTTATTCAACCTTTGACTTCTTAATACAGGGTCGATGAAAAAAATTCTGCTTATAACCTATTCCGCCTTCCTGATAGTTATCCTGGCTTCAGCCGGGGTTTTCAGAAGTCTGTATAACAGGCAGATAAGCAGCATGTCAGAACTTCTCAACAGACAGGTTCAGATAGTCGGCCTGGCCGTCGACAGCACAGATAACGGTTTTCTTACAGATCTGAAAGAGGTTATGTATTCTGAAGACCTCGGCAGTTTCTTCTCCGGTGAAGAAGGACAGATGAGGATGCGCGAGAATATGGAACTGTTCTATTCCAAATACCAGAATTTCATAACAGGCATAAAAATCTATGACAAGAACAGGAACGAATTCACCCTCAAAAAAGATGAGGCCATAAATAACTGGTTACGCCAGACTTTTATCCTTCATGTTCAGGGAGATATTGTCGAAAGGGAACAGTTGGTTCCTCAGGGTAATTTCTATAATTACTACCTGCCGGTTATTAAAGATGACCAGGTTAACGGAAATATAGTCGTTTCAGTCGACTATAAACGCTACTTCAACCATCTGTTCTCAACATATAACCTGAAAGACTATCAATGGCAGTGGGTAATCAGCGACTCAGGGAAAGTAATATTCAATAACAACAGGGATGCCCTTGAATATTCAGGGATACAGAAAATAATCTCAGCCCTGGACAAAAGTTCACCGGGTAACCTTATCCATAAGGCATCGGCAAATGGTAAATCACAACAGATAATCTCAGCTTTCTACCCGGCCCGGCTCCTTAACCGTAATATGGAACTCGTTTTTTCTTCTCCTACCGATATAATTCAAAAGAATATTGCATTGAATGTATTGCTTATAGCAGTATTAACTTTAGCAATACTTCAGGTTATTCTAACCCTCTTCAGAAGACACTCTGAAAAGCAAAAAGCCGAGATAGAAAGACTCTCAGCATCTGAGAAAATGCTTTTCAGGCTTATTGAGGAGATGCCTGTCGGTGTTATAATCCATAACAGGAACAGGGAAATAATAAAGGCAAACAGGGTAGCTGCTTCACAGTACTCTTACCAGAGTCCCGACGATATGGTAGGAAAACTATTCCCTGAGATTTCCCTGTCGACAAACAGTGAGTATTTTTCAAAAAATCTGGGAGGAAACTTCAGACCCGACCAGTTTGTCATTCTGAAAAAGGAAATAGGAGAAGTGGTACTGTTCAGGAACAGTATTCCCGTTAACTTCCTGGGCGAAGAGGCAAACATGGAGCTGCTCATAGATGTTACAACACTCGAGTCGGCCCGTAAACAGGAAGCCGAGGCAAATACAGCCAAATCGGAGTTCCTGGCGAGGATGAGTTATGAGATAAGGACACCCCTTAACGGTATAATAGGCATTACCGACCTTCTCAGCCACCACGATCTCAAAGGGGAGATGAAGGATCTGGTCAGCCTGCTGAGGCGGTCTTCTGAAGTGCTTCAGAACATAGTAACCGATATTCTCGATTTCTCAAGGATCGAAACCGGAAAAATGATTCTCGATGAACTGCCCTTCAACTTCAGGGAGGAATTCAGTTTCTGCATCGATCTGGCTTCGACTTATCTTGAGGATAAGGAGGTAAGGCTTTCGGCTACAGTCAGCGAGGAAGTTCCGGAAGATATAATAGGCGATCCTTTCAGGCTGAGGCAGGTCATTACTAACCTCCTTAACTATTCAATAAGCAATACTCCCGCAGGTGAGATACAGTTGTTTTGCAGGGTCAGGGAAGTCAACAACGGGGTTATCACCCTTGAATTTGAATTGAAGGATACAGGAAGGAACTACGATAAGACTGCCCTTAAAAAGATTTTCGGAGAGTTTGTGTCAAGCGGCGCGGGACCTGTTGCCGGTCACTTGGGACCCTGGTCGGGAACCGTTCTTGCCAGACAGCTCATTGAACTGATGGGGGGTGAACTGGCAGCGGAAAGCCCTTCAGGCCTCGATGGCGAACACGGGGTTAAAATAGTTTTCTCAATCATAACCTGGTCGAGCGATAAACAGATCAAAGATCTGGAACCTGAAAAGACACTATCATTCAGTCAGATAAAGACTCTTGTCATCACATCGAACCAGAACCGCGACGAGCTTGTTCTTAATTCACTCCATAAGCTTGGACTCTCCCTTTCAGTGACTACTTTCCACAGATCGACAATAAACCAGGTAAAAGCAGGTTTTAATGATTCTTCAGAAAGATACAGGATGGTCATAATAATGAATGACAAAGACTTTGACGGATTTGAGGTTGCCCGTAGCCTCTTTGAAAGCGGCCTTTCTGATAAACTCCTGGTTCTGATGATCAGTTCGTACGACCAGAGAGGTAACTTTGTCAGATGCATTACCACAGGTGTCGACAATTATATTGTCAAACCCTTCGATTCGGCAGAACTCATTAAGGCAATACAGTCGGGATTTCCTTTTATAGAAAGTACCGACCTGGTCATTGATACCCTCGACCTCAGAACTGAAATCAGCATTCTGGTCGTTGAGGATAACAAGATGAACCAGAAGGTGATAAGTTCTCTTCTTGCCGGCATGGGTTATTCATGCGACCTGGCAGATGATGGGCTCTCAGGCTTTAACCAGGCAAAATCGAGGAAATACGATATTATCTTTATGGATCTTATAATGCCCGGGATGGATGGCTTTGAATCGGCCCGTAAGATCATGGAACACGACAGGACCAATCTCATCGTTGCTTTTTCTGCCGATAACATGCCCGATTCACAACGTAAAGCCCGGATGTCGGGTATCAGGGAATTTATTCCCAAGCCTGTAAGGATGGAGGATATAAAACTTCTTTTCGCAAGGTACTTTTCAAGGAATTGATCCCTTCAGTATTTATCAGATGACCACGCCAGCAAAAGGTAAAACGGACATTAAGCACTTTCTTGAGCTGGCTTCATCAATCCCTGTCGCCGACGTAAGAACTCCCTCGGAGTTTATCACGGGCCATATCCCTGGGGCCTTCAACATTCCCCTGTTCTCCGATTCTGAAAGGGAAAGGGTCGGGACCATTTATAAAAAAGAAGGCAGGGTAAATGCCATAAGGGAGGGGCTTAGGCTGGCCGGCCCGATTCTGTCTGAAAAACTTGAAACTGCCCTCGGCCTGTCTTCAGGTGGCAGGCTGCTTGTACACTGCTGGCGCGGAGGGATGAGGTCAGAAGCCATGGCCTGGCTCTTTTCGCTTGGGGGTATTGAATGTGATATCCTTGATGGGGGATATAAGTCGTACCGTCATCATGTACTTGAAAGTCTTTCGGTTAACAGGAAAATGTTTATTCTTGGCGGACTCACGGGCAGTGGTAAGACAGATCTTTTACATTACCTTAAACAGTCGGGCCGGCAGGTTGTTGACCTGGAAGGGCTTGCAAACCATAAAGGATCCGCTTTCGGTGCCCTCGGTCAGGAAGCCCAGCCTTCGTCCGAACACTTTGCCAACCTGCTTTTCAGCGAATGGGAAAAGACTGATCCGTCACAGCCGGTGTGGGTTGAGGATGAAAGCCGCAATATTGGCAGCGTCTTTATGCCCGACGCTTTCTACAGGAATCTTCAGGAAAATCCGGCAATAATACTGATGATGGACATAGGGACCAGAATCCCCAGACTTATGAAGGAATATTCGCGGTACGATCCCCCGGATCTCAGGACCTGTGTAATGAAGATAAGCAAAAGGCTTGGCGGAGATAACACCAGGGAGGCTCTGGAAGCCATAGAATCAGGTGATCTTGCACGCACGGCAGAAATCACCCTGAGGTATTATGATAAGGCTTACCTGTACGGACTTAAAAAGAAGAAAGAGCAGAACCTTACCTTTGTAAGCAGTGATACAGATGATGTGGAGGTAAATGCTGCAAAGGTCCTTGAAGCTTCGGAAAGTATAAGCCGGCTCCGGCAGTTATGACATATTGGTCAGGTTCTTTCGGCAGCGACCCACTTGTAAACCTTGTCGGAACGCCTTAGATATTCATCCGATGGTATTGAGCAGAACTCGCCCTTTTGAGCTTTTCCGACCGGCTTAAGATCTACACGGATTTCGCCTACAATAATTTTTTCAACTCCCGTCGTAGGGCCCGTTACAAGTATGGTGTCGCCTGTGTTCAGGTCGCCGTTCTCAAGTTTTATTTCGGCAACCTTAAGTCTGGTAAAGTAGTTGGTAACCTTTCCAAGATAAACCTTTTTCATAGTGGCCGACGATCCGTACCTGTTATTCCATTCCCCCAGGCTCTGTCCGAGGTAATAGCCATTCCAGAATCCCCTGTTGAATACGGTAGAAAGCCTGTGCCTCCATTCTTCAATCCGGGCTGGTGTATAGCTTCCCTCACATACGGCAGTGACAGCCTCATCGTAACACGAACATACCGTACTGACATATTCAGGGGAGCGTGCCCTGCCCTCGATCTTTAGTACCCTTACTCCGGCATCTGTCATCCTGTCAAGAAAACCTATAGTACAAAGGTCTTTTGGAGACATTATATATTCATTGTCAACTTCAAGCTGGTATCCCGACTCCTTTTCAGTGACCAGCCATGCCTTGCGGCAGGTCTGGTAGCATTTGCCCCTGTTGGCCGACATGTTGTTTTCGTGAAGGCTCAGGTAGCACTTGCCCGAGATGGCCATACAAAGCGCTCCGTGGGCAAACATTTCTATCCTGAGCGCTGAGCCTGAGGGGCCACGGAGATCCTCACTTACTATCCTTTCATGAATCCTGGCTACCTGGTCAAGGTTAAGCTCCCTTGCAAGGACTACTACATCGGCCCACTTCGAATAGAACCTGAGAGCCTCAAAATTGGAAATATTGAGCTGGGTTGAAAGATGAACCTCTGCACCCCTGCTGAAGGCATAATTTATTACAGAAAGGTCGGAGGCTATGATGGCAGATACACCGCTGCCGACCGCTGTATCGACTATGCTTTGCATCTGGCTGATCTCATCGTCGTAGACAACCACATTGACTGTCAGATAGCTTTTCTTCCCGTGATCCCTGCAAACCGATACTATATCTTTGAGGTCTTCGGCAGTGAAATTGACAGATGAGGCAGCCCTCATGTTAAGCTGTCCGATTCCGAAATAAACCGAATCGGCACCGCTCTTCAGTGCAGCCATCAGCGACTCGCGGGAGCCTGCGGGAGCCATAATCTCTATATCTTTTCTTTCCATCTTATGCCTTTCTGATATCCTTTCATGCTTCCCTTGAATTCATCACTATCCTGATACATGAACCTTTTCCGGGCTCCGATGATCTGACAAATATTTTTCCGCTATGGTATTCCTCAATAATCCTTTTGGCAAGCGACAAACCCATACCCCAGCCCCGCTTTTTAGTGGTGAATCCTGGATTAAAGATCTTCCTGAAAGCTGTCTTCGGGATTCCCTTTCCCGTGTCGGAAATATCTATTATTGTCTTTTCGCCAGGCAGTATCCTGATTGTAATATCGCCGCTCCCTTCCATGGCGTCAATGGCATTCTTGCATATATTTTCTATCACCCACTCAAAAAGGGCAGGGTTAACAGGTACAATAACTTCTTTTTCAGGATCGAAGTCGAGGCTGAAGTTCACCTTTGATGAGGTTCTTGATTTCAGGTATTCCACTGATCGCAGCAGGATTCCTGCAATGTTTTCAGGCTTAAGTGCAGGCTTTGACCCTATTCTCGAGAACCTTTCGGTAACTTTTTCAAGTCGTTTCACATCCATCTCCAGTTCCCTGGTTATAGCAATGTCGGGATGCCTGTTCTGCAGTATCTCAATCCATCCTGAGAGCGACGATGTAGGAGTTCCTAGCTGGTGGGCCGTCTCCTTTGACATTGCTACCCAGAGCCTGGTCTGTTCCGCTTTCCGCGAAGAACTAAGGGCAATGTAGGATACCATGATGAACATTATTATAAGGGCAAGCTGAACAAAGGGATAATAGATAAGCCTTGTCAGGATGGTACTGTCCCTGTAGTAGATCCTGTTGATGAATCCGCTTCCCACATCTATGACAATAGGTTCATAATCCTCCCTTATCTCTTCGAGCTGCTCTCTCAGATATCCCGGATTTTCCATTTTTACAGGTTCGAAATTCCTTGCAGCTATTATATTGTCGTGTCCGTCTGTAAGGATCACCGGTACAGTATTGTTATTCTCGATTATCGACTGAAGAAATTCAAGGTTCTGGGTTGTATCGGCTGAGTTGATCTGCCTGATTGCTTCTGCCCAGGTTTCGACCTTCCTTCTTTCTTCAGTCTGCAGGCTGCTCACCAGACCCTGGGTATAGATAAGTGAGGCAAGGCCAAGAAGCACTGCAAAAAGGAACAGAAAGAGTTTCCCTATGCCTTTGTTAAAGATCTTGTTCAGATACCTGCTTTTTATGTGGGTTTAAATCATCTTCTTTTCCTGAAAAGGTTTTCAAAAAGGTTCTCCCTGTCTTCCTGTACAGGCTCCGGTCCGGGCTCTTCTGCAGCCGTATCATTCCCTTCCCATGTTATCCTGAAGCGGGGACTGGTTGTTTTTTCAGCTTCAGACGTTCCTGCTGCTACATCTCCAGGTCGGGCGGTGCCTCTGCCATATTCCTCACTGAAGATCTGCTTAAGAGTCTGTCTTTCCTTCTTAATCTCATCCCTTATCCTGTTACCCGCAGCCTTCATGTCGTAGCTTACCCTGATATCTTTTCCGTCACCGGTAATCTTAAGCAACACGGAAGTCCTTCCCAGGCCGTCATCTTCGATCTCCCCGAACTCCGAAACAAGCTTTTTGTTGCTACGGGCTTTCTTGCTGAGTATCTCGGAGAGCCTTACCCCTACATGATATTCAAAAGCATTGTCGAAGTTATGCTGTCCGTTCACTGACAGATCAACTGCCGATGAACGTACATCCATCTGGGGAATGTAAAGTGAATTGGTACGGATAAAAAATTCATTTTCCAGACGGTCAAACTTTATGTTCTGAAGCTCCGATAATTCAATGAACGAAGATAACTCTTTTACGGGATCGAAATCGATCAGTGATCCGTTTGTGAGCACATAGCTTCCCTCAGCCGTTACTGAACCTATATTAACATTTAGCAGCGAATCAGCAGGAAGCAGCAGTGAAAGTGTCCCCGACAGTGAGCCTGACAGGTTTTCAGCCTTAATAAATGACTGTCCGAAATTATTAAAGGTTGTAAAGGTTTCGTTAATGTCAATTCCTGAGAAGCTGAAATTACCGCGCGAGGTCAGTGACCTGTCCCTGTTGCCCAGGACCTGTGCATCACCAGTCAGTGAGCCGCCCTGCGAAAACAGATCAATTTTGCTTATTATCATTTTCCCGGGTTGAAGCGACAGGCGGCCGCTTATTTTTTCGGCCCTGAACGTTTTATACTCAAGGGTGTCAAATCTGAAATCAGTATCTATATTGACATCTTCAGGTAGTTTAAAGGCTGTTTTTCCGGTTTCTGCCGAAACCCTCCCACGCTGTTTATCACTGAATCTTTCTGGGTAAAGAGCTGAAGTTGTGATTGCAGCATGACCGGTAAGGGTGACGGGCAGGCCAAAGAGCCAGCCGGGCAGATTGCTGAGAGCAGCATCTATCAGGAACTTCTGGCCATTGGCAGTAAGGCTGAAATCCGATGCTGATGTGACAACAGTATGGCTTATTACTCCTGTTGCATCAGTTATATCAACTGGTTTGTTGCCCAGTTTCATCCTGAAGGCGTTGAAGGTTATCTTCGACCTTGAATCCACTCCAAGAAGATCCCCTATGGTATAGTTGCTCTTTATTTCCGGAGAGCCGCTCAGGCTGATGTCAAGGTCGATAGAACCACCGGCACTCTCAACATTCTTAAGATCAAGAAAATCCTTAAGCTCAGATGGATACAGCATACCCCTGAAGGCCAGTTCTGCTTTTGGCCTGTTAAAGTTGGAAATCTTTAAAGATCCTTTATATTCAGCCGATCCAAGCCTGGTTGTGAAATTGGTTATGTTTACGACCGCTGTTTCAGCAGAGTTGGCCTGACCATTGGTGAGTGAACCACTGAAAGAGAATCTGTCGATCTTAAGCCTCGACTGGCCGTGGGCTATATTTGCATCCTTTACCGACCATGTTATTTCGAGGTGGGGATTTTTACGCTTTGTTGCCACACCTTTTATGCTGCTTTCGATATTAAGCATGCCCGATGGCTGATATGCTGCTGCCTGGTTCCTGTATTTATCAGGCAGATAATCTGTAATCAGGGCAATATCAATATCCGAACCGCCGACAGTAAGGTCAATGAAGTTATCAGCTGCCACAAAGCCGTTCATGATGAATTTCCAGGTACCGGCCTGCAGGGTGCTCTTTTTGAAGAATACTCCTTTGCTATTCTTGTTAAGACCAACCTCAAGAGTGGCTGGCACAGGCTGTTTATATATAAATGCGCCTGTCTGAAAGTGATTGAAGGTGACTTTCGAATTACTGTCAAAGTCGATATTACTGCCCGAGATCCTGCTCCTTATACTGCTTTCACTGAAACTGCCCTTTATCAGGAGTTCTGCATCAAGGTCGTGATAGGTGACAAAAACGTCGGCAAGGTTTATCCGGTTGAGGTTGAGTGATGAGGTGGTTTCCCCGTCTTCCCTGACAACCGGTGCAGTAACCTGGTAATTGTTTTTTCCTGAAGAATCCGTGAAAAGGTTGAGTCTTCCCGACCTAACAGTAATGGTCTTAAAGGTATAGTCTCCCTTTAGGATGTCTATCATCTTAAAATCGATAAATGCCGATCTGGCCTGCAGAAGGGTGTCTGTATTGATCTTTCCGAATCCGGCCCGTTCGAAATCAGGCGATGAATAGATAATGACATTACGGAGTTCTATTGTTGCCCGTGGAAATTTCCTTACAAGGGAAAAGCGGTAAGATCCGGTCTCGATGCGTGTAAGGAAATTCCTGTTAAGGGTATCGAGTATGACAGATGCTACTCTGTTTTGCATTGCCAGTGAAACGGCAAACAATAGCAGCAGTATTGAAATTGCAGCAAAGGCACTTATTCGGGCTATCCTCGCAAAAGCTCTCATAGGGTCGCAAAAATATCTGTAACCGGAAGATTAAACGGTAAGCGGAGGTAATTATTTGGGTCGGCAGGATATTATTTGAACAGGAAGGAGAGATCATCCTGCCCTGATACTTCCCGTGGGGGATGAAATTTCCTGAATATCCTGGCGTTTCTGCTGCCTGCCAGACGCGCCCTGTCATCTTCTATAAGTAACAGAGTTCCTTCTCTGAGCCCGACTACTGTTACGGAAGGATTGACCTCGGTAAATTCCTCTATCCTCTGTTCACGTGTCTCACCCGCATGTCCCTCGGGATTGGCATCAAGGTAATGGGGATTGATCTGGAAGGGGATAAGGTTGAATGCTTCAAAGGAGTCGGGTTCGGTTACGGGCATATCGTTTGTTGTCTTAATGGTCGGGCAGGCTACATTGGAACCTGCACTCCATCCTATGTAGGGAATCCCTTTTTTTACCATTTCCCTTACCGGCAGAATAAGATTATTGTCGCGCAGAAGCTTAAGAAGCATCCAGGTATTGCCTCCCCCGACAACTATAGCCCTGGCATTTCTGACTGCCGCCACGGGATCGGGGAAATGATGGATTGAAACAATGTCATGACCGGTTTCCCTGAACCGTTCAGCTACCTTTTCCTCGTAAGTATCGTACGAAAAAGTCACTGCTGCATAGGGAATGAAAAGTGCCTTTACAGGTTTATCGCCCAGGAACTCTTTTATATTGTTTTTGGGATAATCGAGGTAGGCTTCCCCGGGATTTGTCGAATTGCTGATAAGTAATAGTCTCATATGTTTTTACTGTTTATCTGAGTTGAAGAAATAATATTAATAATATGGTTTTCAGGTTTGTTAAGGATACTTATTATTCTGAAAAGGTTTGTGAGGATATTGAAAACAAGAATTTTCCCTGACAGAACTTCCCCGGTTCCCGTAATAATTTTTATTGCCTCATTAGCCATCCATGTACCGGTAATCCCGGGAAGAACCCCCATAAGGCCAACTGAACCCGGATCGGGATCCCTTAGGTCGTTCCTTCCAGTCCAGGGATTGAAGCACCGGTAGGTGGGTCCCTCATTGCAGTTGAACACCGAAACCTGTCCCTCGTATTTGTAGATCGACCCGTGAACCATTGGTATCCCAAGCATCACACAGGTGTCATTGATAACATACCTTGTCTCGTAGTTGTCAGTAGCATCAACCACAATATCAAAATCCCTTAGGATCCTCAGAGAATTGGAAGCATTGAGACGAAGGTTGAACAGTTCCACTTCAGTGAAGTTATTGAGATGTTCGATCCTGCTCTTGGCTATTATCGATTTAAGCTTGCCAATATCGGCTGAACCGTAAAGAACCTGCCGCTGGAGGTTGGTTTCGTCGACAAAATCGTTTTCGATGATTGCCAGTTTCCCTGTCCCGGCAGCCGCAAGGTACTGAAGAACCGGACATCCCAACCCTCCGGCACCCACAACGGCAATCCTGGCCTTTTTAAGCTTCTCCTGTCCGGCCCGTCCTATCTCAGGTACCATGATCTGCCTGCTGTAACGTCGTATTTCCCTGGGTGATAATATCTCTTCCGGCATCAGGTAGAAAATATTGATATATGCAAATATACACTCTTAACCCGTCTCTTCAAAAACTGAAAGGGCAGCCAACATAAGCTGACTGCCCTTAAACATGTTGTTGAGGTCTTTCTAATCGTTGACTGTAAATGAGAGGCCTATCTCAAAAGGAACGGGATTAAGTCCAGATGGCCCCTTGAAATCACGGAACCATGGAGTGAGATACCAGGTCCCGTAAAGCATGAAGTTCTCAAATCCTACCCTGGCTGTAGCTCCTCCCCTTAGCAGGTTGAGATTGTAGTCTCCGTTCGACCGTGTCTTTTCCCCGTCCTTGAAAACAGTCTTTGTCCATGCATTGAGCTTAAGGCCACCGGTAAGCCCTGCAGCTACATTAAGCCTTTTTGAATATCCTGCAGGAATCTGGATTTCAAAAAGGAGGGGGACTTCCAGGTAAAGGGTGGCAAATTTCGACCTCTTTACCGTGGCCATTTCTCCGGGGATTGTCTCAACGATAGTCCCGTCGTCACCCTCACCAATGCTGTTATGCCATCTGAAAAAATAGTTATTCCATGTGATTCCTGCTCCTGTAACAAAACCTATGTGGCGGGCAAGTCCGATGTCGGCTTGTGCAAAAAACAGGCTTCCACCAAGGGATTTGCCTGTATTGGTCTCCATATAGGATATCTCTTCAGGCATTTCGGTGTATCCGTCATAGAGGTAGCCGTTGAATCCGAAATTGACTCCTGAAAGATGGCCCCTGAAACTCCTGGAGCTTCTGTAACTGTCCCTTTTCCTGTCGTTCCTTTCGTAACGTTCTTCCCTTTCGTAACGTTCTTCCCTTTCATAGGGTTGTTCCCTTTTATCCCGGTAATATTCTTCAATACCGGCTTCTTTTTCATATACCTGAGTGTGGTCTTCATTTGTTTCAGTAACATCCTCAGGAACTGTTTCAGCATCTTCACTTGCAGGCTTCTCTTCAGGCCCGCTGTCATTCTTGCCAACCTCAGTTTTTCTCTTTTCTTCAAGTGACTCAAGAATTGAAATGTCATTATCCAGAATCCTTACCTTAAGCCCGGAATCCGATTCTTCGACTGTGACAAGATCCCGGCCTATAGTAACCCTGGTCATGGTTGCCGAATCTGCACCGGAGGTAGTTACTTTTTCCTGCAGGGTGGAGGCACCGGCTGCTTTAGGGGAGGTTAGCAGCAATATAAGCGGGAGTGTCAGAATAGTAATTATCTTTTTCATGTCTTTGGTTTTTCTTTCCCTTCTGGGACGGATAACATGGTCTGAAAGTTACAGTGATGGTTCGTCGCGATTAACGGGAGCATTTACTTTAAGGGCTCTGGAGCTGAAATATACCGAGACCAGTTCACCTTTTTCATTTGTGTTCTTTACGAAAACCATTCCCGTGCCAATAAGCCGGTTTATTCCTTTTACGCCGGCCTCTGCCAGATCAACAGCAGTTACAGGAGTATCGCCTGCCATGTCGTTTTTCATTATCTTTTCATGGAAGATCCTGGCAGCAAATATCTCGACGTTGCTTCGCATGTCGGGGTTCTCCTGTGCGGGAGGGATTTCCCCGTTGAAGGCCTGCAGTGCCGGGCTGTTAATACGGGGTATCACTGCAGTTAATACTGAAGCCGGCAGTTCTGCCTGGTATGCCTGGAGCCGGCCGCCGTTCACCGTTTCATAAGCAGTAGGGTCAGGAGGGACTATAAAATTCTCAGACGACTCAGCAGCAATTATTCTGACAGCCTCACCCGAGACCTGCCCTGCCTGTTCTGCAGCCTTACTGCCAGGCCTGAACGGGATCTCAGTCACCGGGATCTCAGTCACCGGGATCTCAGTCACCGGAATCTCAGTCACCGGAATCTCTGCCATCTGTTTCTCT